>NZ_JAUMSQ010000183.1:0-18998 GCF_030519285.1 Mycolicibacterium arseniciresistens | reverse complement strand
GGGCCGACGGTCGGCCGGATGGTCGGCGGCGGTGCCGCGCTCGGCGCCGCGGTCGCGGCCTCGGGAGTCTTCGACACCGTCGAATCACTCGCTCCGCACCCGACGAGCGTGACCAGCGCCAGGGCTGCGGCCGGTGTCACGAGCCACTTCACAACAGGCACCGTACCGGCCGGATCGTTGCCCGCCCGGGAGGTCATGCGGGCCGCGTCAGCGCACTGCGGACCTGATCGATCTGTTCGTGGGCGAAGTTGACCATCTCGTTCGTCGAGGTGGTCGCCCCGGCGTGCGTCAGCGATGCGTACCGCGTCTCGCCGAGCACCTCCTGCAGATGCTCGAGCGCGCCCTGGATCTCCGGGAACACCGCGGTCGCGAACGGACTGGCCGCGAAGCCGACGAGGCGCGCCGCGGGTTCGTAGCGTCCGATCCGGTCGAAGAGGTAGGCGAGTATCACCAGCCGACGGCCGGCGACGATTCTGTTCGCGGCGTCGCCCTGGTTGCCGATCGCCATCGCGACGTGGTCGAGCGCCGTCATCGTGTCGCCGTGGGTGGCCTCCACGATCGCCATGTTGACCGCCAGATGCGACTCGTTGGTGCGGTTTCCGCTCTCCCGGGCGATCGCCAGGCCGCGGCGCATCGCGTCGAGTGCGCGGACGTGATCGACGCTCCTGAACGCGCGGCCGTAGGCGAACAGGGCGAACGACAGCATGTGCGGATTACCAGAGCTCTCCGCCGTCTCGAGCAGGCCTTCGGTCGCCGCCGTCGCCTCCTCGACCGTTCCGAGGTTCCACAACGCCATCACCAGGCAGGCCCGCACGAGGCCGTGGGAATCGGGATGGCGGGCCAGCCGGTTGCGGCACCACGCGGCGGCGCGGTCGGGTTCCCCGATCGCCAGGAGGGGACCGGCGAGCCAGCCCTCGAGTCCGAAGGCCACTCCCGCCCCGTCGCCGATGGCGAGCTGTCCCCATTCGCTGTAGCGGACGGCGTCCGTGAAGCGTCCGGGCCACATCGACAGCACCGACGCCACGCAGAGTGCGGCGAGCCGGGGATGGCCTGCGGTGCGCGCCGGCTCGACGAGTTCCTCGGCCCACGCGATCGCCTCGAAGTTCTCCACCATGTACCCGAGCGGTGCACAGCAGCACGCGATCGCGGCGGCCACCTCGATGTCACCGCTGTCCGCGGCGCACCGGAAGGCGGTGCGCAGGTTCGCCCATTCGGCATCCAGCCAGGCGTAGGCCTCGCGCTGGCGCGGTCCATCCCACAGTCTCAGCAGATCGCGTTCGCAGCCTGCGAAGTGCCGCGCATGCGCCGATCTCGTCGCCGCGCCGTCGCCATGCTCGGCGAGCCGCTCCTCACCGAACTCGCGGATGGTCTCGAGCATCGAGTACCGCGTGGCGCCCGCTGTCTGTTCGGCACTCAGCAGCGACTTGCGCACCAGGGCGTCGAGGACGTCCAGCACCGCGACCTCGTCGCCGCAGCCGGACCCGGCCACGGCGCAAGCGCTCGCCAGCGTGAAGCCGCCGACGAAGACCGAACACCTCGTCAGCATCGCCTTCTCGCGATCGTCGAGGAGTTCGTAGGACCAGCCGACGGCGTGCCGGAGCGTCTGGTGCCGTTGCAGCCCGCGCCGCGTTCCGGTGAGCAGCCGGAAGCGCTGGTCGAGATGGTCGCGGACGTCCATCGCCGACATCGACGCCATCCGTGACGCCGCGAGTTCGATGGCCAGCGGTATGCCGTCGAGGCGATGGCAGATCTCGAGCACGGCGTCGGCTGTTCGCTGGTCCTGCATCGAGAAGCGGTGTGACGCGGCATCGGCGCGCTCGGCGAACAGGGCCACCGCCGCTGAGGCCGTTCCGGCATCCACCCCGAGGGACGGCACCGTGCGGACGCGTTCCTCGGCGAGGCCCAGGCCTTCCCGGCTGGTCGCCAGGATCTTCACCGTCGCCGAGTGCGCGACGACGACGTCGATCAGGGCCGCGGACGCCTCGAGAAGGTGCTCGCAGTTGTCGAACACGAGCAGCTGGTTGCGGTCCTCGAGCGCCGCGCCGATGGTGTCGACCAGACTCTCGCCCGGCTGCTGGGTGATGCCCAGCACGGTGGCGACCGCGTCGGGCACCGCGGCCGGGTCGGCGACCGCGGCGAGTTCGATCACCCAGACGCCGTCGGGCATCTCGTTCTCGAGCCGCGCCGCGACGGCGAGCGCCAGCCGGGTCTTGCCGACACCGCCGACGCCGGTCAGCGTCACCACCTGGTGGTTGCGCACGGTGTCGGTGATCTCGTCGAGGACTGCGTCGCGCCCGACCAGCCTGGCCACCTGCGGGCGCAGATTCCCCGGAGTCGGCCCGACGGCCCGCAGGGGCGGGAACGTCGTCTGCAGGCCGTCGGCGCAGACCTGGAAGATCGTCACCGGGACGGGCACGTCGCGCAGGCGGCGCGGCCCGAGGCGGATGAGGCCGACGTCGCCGACCAGGGCCGCGGTGGATTCGGCGAGCAGGATCTGGCGACCGTGACCGGCGGACATCACTCTCGCGACCCGATTGAGCACGACACCGAAGTAGTCCTGGCCGCGCCGCTCCGCCTCGCCGGTGGCGATGCCCATCCGCACGGGCAACTCGAGGGTCCGCTGCGCCGCCACCGCCGCGTCGATCGCCGCGCGCGGCGAGGCGAAGGCGGCGCAGACACCGTCGCCGGTGTGCTTGAACAGCCAGCCGCCATGCGAGTCGATCACCTGGCGCAGCGACTCGTCGTGCTCGGCCAGGGCGACTCGCATCCCGCCTGCGTCGGCCTCCCACCGACGCGTCGAACCCTCGATGTCGGTGAAGAGGAACGTCACGATCCCCGAGGGCCCCACCGGAGTGGACACCCACGCAGGATGTCACGTCGCGGACCTGTCGGGTCGAAAGTGATCGAACAGGCGCGCTGGGCGACCGGCGTGCTTCGGCGCACTAGACTTGCCTCGCTATGACGCCGCCTGAACCGGAAGAATCCGGAGCCGAACCTTCCTTCGCTGACCTGCACATTCATCCTGAGGTGCTGCGGGCGGTCGCTGACGTCGGCTATGAGACGCCGTCGCCCATCCAAGCCGCCACCATCCCGGCCATGCTGGCGGGGTCCGACGTCGTGGGCCTGGCGCAGACGGGCACCGGCAAGACGGCGGCGTTCGCCATTCCGATCCTGTCGAAGATCGACACCTCGAGCCGCATCACGCAGGCGCTGGTGCTGGCGCCGACGCGGGAACTCGCCCTGCAGGTCGCCGAGGCGTTCAGCCGCTACGGCGCGCACCTGAAGGTCAACGTCCTGCCGATCTACGGCGGCTCGCCGTACGGCCCCCAGATGGCCGGGCTCAAGCGCGGCGCCCAGGTGGTCGTCGGAACGCCGGGCCGGGTGATCGACCACCTGGAGAAGCGCAGCCTCGACCTCTCACACCTCGACTACCTGGTCCTCGACGAGGCCGACGAGATGCTGCAGATGGGGTTCGCCGAGGACGTCGAACGCATCCTCTCCGACACCCCGGAGTACAAGCAGGTGGCGCTGTTCTCGGCCACCATGCCGCCTGCAATCCGCAAGATCACCAACAAGTACCTGCACGACCCGGTTCAGGTGAAGGTCGAGTCCAAGACCGCGACCGCCGACAACATCACCCAGCGCTACATCCAGGTCTCCGGACACCGGAAGATGGACGCGCTCACCCGGTTGCTCGAGGTCGAACCGTTCGAGGCGATGATCGTGTTCGTCCGGACCAAGCAGGCCACCGAGGAGGTCGCCGAGAAACTGCGCGCCCGGGGGTTCTCCGCGATGGCCATCAACGGCGACATCGCCCAAGCCCAGCGTGAGCGCACCATCGCCTCGCTCAAGGACGGCAAGCTCGACATCCTCATCGCCACCGACGTCGCCGCCCGCGGCCTCGACGTCGAGCGCATCTCGCATGTGCTGAACTACGACATCCCGCACGACCCCGAGTCCTACGTGCACCGCATCGGCCGCACGGGCCGGGCGGGCCGCTCGGGGACCGCGCTGCTGTTCGTCACCCCGCGCGAGCGCCACCTGCTCAGCTCGATCGAACGCGTGACCCGGCAGAAGCTCGTCGAGTCCCCGCTGCCGTCGGTCGACGACGTCAATGCCCAGCGCGTCGAGAAGTTCCGGGATTCGATCAGCGAATCGCTCAATGCTCCTGAGATCGGCCTGTTCCGCCGGCTCATCGAGGACTACGAGCGGGACAACAACGTCCCGCTGGCCGACATCGCGGCGGCGCTGGCGGTGCAGGCCCGCGACGGCGCGGAGTTCCTCATGGTCGAGCCGCCGCCGGAGAAGAAGCGCGAACGCGACGAGCGTCCCCGCAAGGAACGCGGTGAGGGCAGGCCACGTGAGCGGCGCAGTGATCTCGCGCTGTACCGCATAGCGGTGGGCAAGCGCCACAAGGTGATGCCCGGCGCGATCGTCGGAGCCATCGCCAACGAGGGCGGGCTCAACCGCAGCGACTTCGGCCACATCACCATCAAGCCGGACCACTCGTTGGTCGAGCTGCCCGCGAACCTGTCCCAGCAGACGTTGAAGGCCCTGGAGAAGACCCGGATCCAGGGTCAACTCATCCACCTCGAACCCGACAGCGGGCCCAAGGCGCACCGCAAGGGCAAGTGACCGCACCGCGAGGCGTCCAGGACACCGGGCAGCTCAACGACGCCCAAGGCGGGCTCGAGTCCGTCAGCGCCGCAGAGCGGGTCGCCTCGCTCACCGGGGTGCGCGCCGTCGCCGCCCTGCTGGTCGTGCTGACGCACGCCGCCTACACCACCGGCAAGTACACCCACGGCTACGAGGGGCTCGTCTACGCCCGCATGGAGATCGGCGTCCCCGTCTTCTTCGTGCTGTCGGGGTTCCTGCTGTTCCGGCCGTGGGTCAAGGCCGCCGCCATCGGCGGTCCGCCGCCGTCGGTGCGCCGCTACGCCTGGCACCGGGTGCGGCGCATCATGCCGGCCTACGCCGTGACGGTCGTCGCGGCGTACCTCGTCTATCACTGGCGCATGGCGGGTCCGAATCCCGGGCACACCTGGGAGGGGCTGTTCCGCAACCTCACCCTGACGCAGATCTACACCGACCAGTACATGTATTCCTTTCTGCACCAAGGCCTCACCCAGATGTGGAGCCTGGCGGTGGAAGCCGCGTTCTACGTGGTGTTGCCGCTGTTGGCGTGGCTGTTGCTGGCGGTGCTGTGCCGCCGCCGGTGGCGGCCGTGGCTGCTGCTCGGTGGCCTGACGCTGTTGGCCGCGGTGACGCCGGCGTGGTTGATCTTCGTCCACACCGTCGACGGGTTACCCGACGGGGCGCGCCTGTGGTTGCCGACCTATCTGGTGTGGTTCGTCGGTGGCATGCTGCTCGCGGTCCTCGCCACGATCGGTGTCCGCTGTTACGCCTTCGCGGTGCTGCCCGTCGCGGTGGTGAGTTACTTCATCGCCTCGACACCGCTTGCGGGAGAACCGACCACGTCGCCCTACGCCTTGGCGCCGGCGATGTGGAAGGCGGCGTTCTACGCCGTGATCGCGACGCTCATCGTGGCGCCGGTGGCACTCGGTGACCGCGGGCTGTACTCGCGATTCCTCGCCAGCAGGCCGATGGTGTTCCTCGGCGAGATCTCCTATGAGATCTTCCTGATCCATCTCGTCACCATGGAACTGGTGATGGTCGAGATCCTGCACTTCCCGATCTACACCGGGTCGATGGCGGCGCTGTCCGTCGGCACGCTGGTGGTGACCATCCCGCTCGCGTGGCTGCTGCACCGGTTCACCCGCGTGCGCCCTGTGCGTTGACGGACGAGCCAACCGGCCATCGACTAAGGGTACCCTTACCTGCATGGGTGATCAGAAGGCGACGCGCGGCTGGCAGGGCACGGTGCTGAAGCTGTTCCGCGCGGGTGACTACGAGTTCACGGTCATCGGCAAGCGACAGATCGGCCCGCACTACCTGCGTGTCAGCTTCACCGCCGGCGGCATGCTGGCCGGGCGGCCGACACATCCGACGCAGTGGGTGCGGATGTGGTTCGCCGACGGCGACAAGCTGCATCAGCGCGGTTACACGCTGGTCGACCCCGACCCGGAATCCGATACCGTGGACGTCGAATTCGCGTTGCACGAAGGCATCGCCTCGCAGTGGGCCGAGGACGCCGAGCCGGGTGACACCATCGAGGTGACGGTGCTGGGCAGCAATTTCGCGCTGCCCGAACCACGGCCCGCCGGCTACGTGATCGTCGGCGACACCGCGTCGCTGCCGGCGATCAACTCACTGCTCGACGCCATCGGCGACGCACCGGCGCGGGTGTTCCTCGAGGCCGGCCACGCCGACGACAAGGACCTGCCGGTGGCGCGCGAGGTCGACATCACGTGGGTGGACCGGGAGAACGCCGGCGCCGGGCTGGTCGACGCCGTGACCTCCTCGGCGTTCGACGCCGCCGACCACTTCGGCTGGGTCGCCAGCGACAACCGCACCACCCGTGCGGTGGCCAAGGTGCTGCGCGAGGAGTACGGGATCCCGCGAAAGTCGATCAAGGCCCAGGCCTACTGGGTGGCCTGACGGCGACCGGCACCGGAACAGTTCTTCGGGCGGGTCGATTACGGGGCGGGCCCGTTCATCCGGACATAGGCTGACCCTCTCGGGCTACAGCCAAGTGGTCCGTGACTGCCTCGCGGTGGTGCCCTGCGTCGATCGGACTGTCCATGACCCCACACCTTCGACGCGACATCCTGCCGATTCCCGACGTCGCCCATGTCGGGCTCACCACGTACGACGCCAAGGACCCTGACACCAGCTATCCGCCGATCACCGACGTGCGGCCGCCCGAAGGCGCGCCGAATGTGCTCGTCATCCTGATCGACGACGTCGGCTTCGGCGCCAGCAGCGCGTTCGGCGGGCCCTGTCAGACACCGAATTTCGAGAAGCTTGCCTCGGCCGGGCTGCGGTACAACAGGTTTCACACCACCGCGCTGTGCTCGCCGACCCGCCAGGCGCTGCTGACGGGACGCAACCACCATTCGGTCGGCATGGGCAACATCACCGAGACGGCGACCGCCGCCCCGGGGTACACCTCGGTGCTGCCCAACACCAAGGCGCCGCTGCCGTTGACCTTGAAGCTCAACGGGTACTCGACCGCACAGTTCGGCAAGTGCCACGAGGTTCCCGTCTGGCAGACCAGTCCCGCAGGGCCGTTCACCGCATGGCCGACGGGCGGTGGCGGGTTCGAGTACTTCTACGGCTTCATCGGTGGCGAGAACAACCAGTGGGACCCGGCGCTGTACCAGGGCACCACGCCGATCGAGCCGCCGAAGACCGCGGCCGAGGGCTACCACCTCACCGAGGATCTGACCGACAAGGCCATCAACTGGGCACGCCAGCAGAAGGCCTTGCTTCCGGACAAGCCGTTCTTCATGTACTTCGCACCGGGCGCCACCCATGCCCCGCACCATGTGCCGGCCGAGTGGATCGAACGGTACCGGGGCAAGTTCGCCCACGGCTGGGATCGCCAGCGGGAGATCACCTTCGAACGACAGAAGGAACTCGGCGTGATCCCGCCGGACGCCGTGCTCACCCCACGCGATCCGGAGATCCCGGCGTGGGACGACATGGACCCGGCGCTCAAACCCGTCCTCGAGCGCGAGATGGAGGTGTACGCCGCGTTCCTGGAGCACACCGATCACCACGTCGGCCGACTACTCGACTCGCTCGGGCCGGTCCTCGAGGACACCCTGGTCTACCTGATCATCGGCGACAACGGAGCGTCGGCCGAAGGCACGTTGCAGGGCTCGTTCAACGAGATGGCCAACTTCAACGGCATGGCGGAGATCGAGACCCCCGAGTTCCTGATGTCGAAGATCGACGAGTTCGGCGGCGAGGGCTCCTATGGGCACTACGCCGTTGGCTGGGCGTGGGCGATGGACACGCCGTACCAGTGGACCAAGCAGGTGGCGTCGCACTGGGGCGGCACCCGCAACGGCACCATCGTGCACTGGCCGAGAGGGATCGAGGACAAGGGTGGGCACCGCAACCAGTTCAGCCACGTCATCGACCTCGCACCCACAGTGCTCGAAGCAGCGGGGATACCGGCACCGACGATCGTCAACGGCGTCCTGCAGAGCCCGTACGAGGGCACCAGCATGGTGTACAGCTTCAACGAGGCCGATGCGCCCGAACGGCACCAGACGCAGTATTTCGAGATGTTCTGCAACCGCGGCATTTACCACAAGGGCTGGAGCGCAGTGACGAAGCACCGCACGCCCTGGGCGATGGGCGGGGCCGTCATGCCCGCGTTCGACGACGATGTGTGGGAGCTCTACGACGGCAACGTCGATTGGACACAGGCGAACGATCTCTCGGAGCAGAACCCAGGGAAACTGCATGAGTTGCAACGGCTGTGGTTGATCGAGGCGGTCAAGTACAACGTGTTACCGCTCGACGACCGCCAGATCGAACGCATCAACCCCACGTCGGCAGGCAGACCGTCCTTGATCAAGGGCAACAGTCAGATGCTCTTTCCGGGCATGGGCCGGTTGTCGGAGAACAGCGTCGTCGACATCAAGAACAAGTCGTTCGCTGTCACCGCCGAAGTGGACGTCCCCGATGGCGGCGCCAGCGGTGTGATCATCGCCCAGGGCGGGCGATTCGGTGGGTGGAGCCTGTACGCCGTGAACGGTCGTGCCAAGTTCCACTACAACGTGCTCGGCATCACGGCATTCGACGTCGAAGCGACCGAACCCATTCCGGCCGGCACCCTCCAGATCCGCACGGAGTTCGCCTATGACGGTGGCGGGATGGGTCGGGGCGGCGACGTCACTCTGTACTACGACGGCAGAGAGGTGGGCAGCGGTCGCGTCGACCAGACCCAGGGCTTCATCTTCTCCGCCGACGAAACCACCGACGTCGGCTACGAGTCCGGCACCACGGTCAGCCCGGACTACACCGCGCACACCAGTGGGTTCAGCGGCAGGATCGACTGGGTGCGCATCGATCTCGGCGACGACTCGAAGGACGCCGACCACTACATCGACCCCGAGGAGCGCTTCCGGGTGGCGATGGCACGGCAGTAGTCAGCGCCTCGTTTCGTTCACCGGCACCACCGTCGGCACCACGAACTGGGTCAGCATCGCCCGTTCGTCGGCTTCGTCGCGGCCGGGGAACATCAGCAGCGACGTCAGCACCCGCACCAGCCAGCGTGCCCGCCGCTCGACGTCGTCATCGTCGTCGACGCCCAGTGCCTTGACGAACGACTCGACGAGTGCCTTGACCACCTCGGACTGCTCGGCCATCTGGCCGCCGATCGGCCGCTCCGTCGAGGCGAACCACGACGACATCGCCGGGCTGTCGCGGACGCTGGCGACCGCCGTCAGCACACCTTCGACCAACCGCTCCGCCGGATCGGTCAATCCGCCCACCCGACGCGCCAACTCCTGGTACAGCCGCTGGGCCTCACGGTGCACATACGATGCGTGCAGCGCGTCGCGGTTCTCGAAGTACCGGTACAGCGTGGCCCTCGAACATCCTGCGGCCTTGGCGATGTCGTGCATGCCGACGGTGGCGGCGTCGCGTTCGGCGAACAGCTGCTCCGCGGCGTCGAGGATGCGGTCGGCGGCGACCTCGGTGCGCCGGTCGGCCAGCCAGTCGCCCGGCATCAGGCGGTGACGGTGAATGGCACGGACAATGGGCGCCGCACGTAGCTGCCGCCGGCCCACACGACGCCCGACTCGTCCACCTCGAATTCGGGGATGCGGGTGAGCAACTCCTCGAGTGTCACCCGAGACTGCATGCGCGCCGCCGCGGCGCCCAGGCAGTGATGGGCGCCGTGGCTGAAGGTCAGGATGTTGCGCGGCCGGCGGGTGACGTCGAGTTCGCCTGCGTCGTCGCCGTACTGGCGTTCGTCGCGGTTGCCCGAGCCGTAGAGGAACATCGCCCGGCGTCCTTCGGGGATGGTGGTGTCACCGATGGTGACATCCCGGGTCACGGTGCGGCCGAGCATCTGGACGGGGGAGGTGAGTCGCAGGAACTCGTCGATGGACTCCGGGATCAGTTCGGGGTTCTCAGCGAGCAGCCTGCGCTGGTCGGGCCGCTGGTGCAGGAGTTGCACTGCGCCGCCGAGCATTCCGGTGGTGGTGTCGTTGCCGCCGGTGACCATCGTGAACGTGAAGGCCAGGATCGACAGCACGCCGGCGATGTCACCGTCGGCGCCGACGCCGGCCGCGACCAGGTGGGACACGGTGTCGTCCTCCGGCTCGACGCGCCTGCGTTCGATCAGGGCAGTGAAGTAGCCCATCATCGCGCCGAGTGAGTCGCCGAGGGTCTCCAGCGCGCCGCCGAGCCCACCTTCGGCGGTGTTGGCGGCAACGATGGCGTCGGTCCATCCGTCGAACTGGTGGCGGTCGGCCTCCGGCACTCCGAGGTAGTGGGCGACGACCATCGACGGCAGCGGTTTGAAGAGTTCGGCGACGATGTCCCCGCCGCCGTTGGAGCGCAACCCCTCGATGCGCTCCACGACGAACTGGCGGACCTTCGGCTCGACGGCCTCGACCTGCCGCGGGGTGAAACCTCGTGACACGAGTCTGCGGAACTCGGTGTGCACGGGCGGGTCCTGCATGACCATCGGCGGATTGTCCTGCAGGCCGATCAATTCGAGCTCGCCGTAGTTCACGGTCAGGCCCTCGGCGGACGAGAAGGTCTCGTGATCGCGGGCCGCGGTGAAGATGTCGGCGTGCCGGGAGAGCACGTAGTAGTCGTGCTCGGGCTGGCCGCGGGGGATCACATGGTGCACCGGGTCGTGATCCCGCAGCGCGCGGTACATGGGCCACGGGTCCGGCCAGGTCTCGGCGTCGGCGAGCTCGAAGTGCGCCGCTGACTCGTGAGACAAAGTCGCTGTCATGTCTCATGCCTACGACAGTTGGCCGCTGATGTCAAGGGTCGGCGCAACGACATCGCGGTCGATGACCACCACACCGTCGCCGCTGTCATGCTTGTCGGGTGTCGTACCTCGATCCCGGTAGGTGCCTTGCCGCGCATCGATGTCACGCGCCCATCGACCTCGGCCGCCGCGGCTCCCTGGTGTCTTGACGATGACGCCCGGCATGGGATTTGAAGTGCAGACTGCCGACAGTCTGGCGCGGCGGGCGGGCGCCGGGCAGATCACCGCCACGGAGGTGGTGGGTGCGGCGCTGCAGCGCATCGCGGCGCTCGACCCGGTGCTCAACGCCTTCTCCGCAGTTTTCACCGAACAGGCCTACCGCGACGCCGCCGAGTTGGACGCGCTCGCCTCGACCGGAGGGTCGTATGGGCCTTTGCATGGTGTGCCCGTCGCGGTCAAGGACAACCTCGCTGTCCGCGGCTGTGTGACCGCGTTCGGCACCGTGGCCAACAGCACCCCGGCGAGTGCGGACTGCGAGGTCGTGGCCCGGCTGCGGACCGCTGGAGCGATCATCGTCGGCACGACTCGTATGCCGGAGCTGGGGCAGTGGCCGCACACCGAGTCGGGGCACGGCGGCATCACCCGGAATCCCTGGGATACCGCGCGCACTGCGGGCGGGTCGAGCGGTGGCAGCGCAGTGGCTGTGGCATCGGGCATGGTGCCCATCGCGCTGGGCAGTGACGGCGGCGGCTCCATCCGGATCCCGGCCGCGTGCTGCGGGGTGTACGGACTCAAGCCGAGCCGCGGTCGGGTGAGCTCTGCGCCGCGGCCCGCGATGTGGTCGGGTCTGGCGACGATCGGACCCATCGCCCGCACCGTCCTGGACGCGGCAATAGTGGGCGACGTGATCCGCGGTAACACACCGCAGGACCGGTACACAATCGGGGATCCTGAGATGTCCTTCGCGGCCGCTGTGCGCACCGAACCGGGTCGGCTGCGGATCGGATGGCTGACCCATCTGGGCAGAGGCGCGCCGGCTGTGGCTGCCGAGCATGTACGGGCAGTGCACGCCACGGCGCGATTGTTGGCCGACCTCGGTCACCACGTTTCACAGATCAGGACTTCGCTGCCGGAGCCGGGTCCGGTGTTCCTCCCACACCTTCTGGCCGGCGTCCGTGAGGCGGCCGACTCCGTCGAACATTTCGAGCGGTTGGAGCCGAGCACCCGCGCAACCTACCGCTTCGGGAAATGGGTGACGCCCCGCGTCCTCAGACTCGCCATGCGCGCTCGTGAGCGCATGGCGTCGCGGGTCGACGCACTGTTCGACCAGTTCGATGTGCTGCTCGAACCCACTCTGGCGCAGCGTCCGCCGTACGCCGGCGCGCTCGGGAGCGGCGGCGCCGCGACGCACCTGATGTCGGCGAGGCCGATGGCAGCGTTCACGTCGCTGTGGAATATCACCGGCAACCCCGCGGCCGCGTTTCCAGTGGGTGTGGCTGACGACGGGATGCCCGTCAGCGTCCAATTGGTCGGCCGCTTCGGTGCGGAGGTGACTGTGTTCGGGCTCTCTGCTCAGTTGGAGAAGGAGCGGCCGTTTCAGAGCCTGGAAAGCACGTCGCCATAGGCGTTCGACCATTCGGCGCCTGAGAAGCATGCGGCTACTGGCCCGATCAGCTTCGGGCGAACACGGGCTCGGCTCGCACCGAGCATCAGTACGCTCATCGAATGATCGTCACACGCGAAATCACCTACGAGGTCGACGGATTGACGATGATCGCCCACTTGGCGCGGCCGCCTAGCACGGGCCCGTCGCCAGCTGTGCTCATCGGACATGACGGGATCGGTCTCGAGGACTATCAACGCGGACGCGCCGACATTCTCGCCGAGCACGGTTACATCACCCTCGCGATGGACTATCACGCCGGCCGGACGTATTTCGGCGATCCGCAGGCGATGCTGGCTCGCGTTATGCCATTGCTGGCCGACCCGCCGCGCATGCACGCGATCGGCCGTGCTGCGCTCGACGTCCTACTCGATGTACCCGGCGTCGACCACGACCAGCTCGCCGCGCTCGGCTACGGCGCCGGTGGCTCGATCATGCTCGAACTTGCCAGGGCCAAGGTTCCTTTCAAGGCACTGGCCGCGATCCATCCAGGCGTGCCGACTGCCCCCACCGAGGATTGGGCCGACGTGGGCGGCGCCTTCCTGCTGTGCACAGGTTCCGAAGACCCACTGTGCACTCCCGCTCAACTCATGGAGTTCGGCGGCGCACTTCAGAACGCCGGAGTTGACTGGCGTGTCAACATCTATGGCGGAGCCAAGCACGCTTTCTGGTCCGATCCCAATCAAGTTGTCGGCTCATCGACGGGCGACAGTGCTGCCACTGTGCCCGGCGTAGGACACCACGCTCTGGCGTCGACACGAGCGTGGCAGGCGGTGCTCGACCTGCTCGATGAGGTATTCACTGCGGAGAGTAGTTAGTAGGCATGACCGGCTCGTTGTGGTGGGACCTGGCGATCGGTCTCGCCGGGGCACTGGTGCTGACCTGGCTCGCACTCGTCATCGCCCTGGTGGTGGTGCGGCCCCGCGGTGGGCTGCTGCGCGAGGCCCTGCGCATCCTGCCCGACGCGCTGCGCCTCATCCGCCGCCTCGCCGCCGACGAGACACTGCCCCGCGGCGTACGCGTGCGGCTAGCGCTGCTGCTGATCTATCTCGCGCTGCCGTTCGACCTGATTCCTGACTTCATCCCGGTGCTCGGCTATGCCGACGACGCGATCATCGTCGCCGCGGTGCTCCGCAGCGTCGTGCGCCGCGCCGGGATCGACGCCGTGCGGGCGCACTGGCCCGGCAGCGAGGACGGGTTCGCCGCGCTCGTCCGCCTCGCCGGCTTGGGGCGCGGTACCGACGCCTGACGAGCCGCCGTCCCGGCGGACCGCGAAATCCGAAAGCTAGAACGCCGCGCCGGGATTGAGGATGTTGGCCGGATCGAGCGCCGCCTTGATGCGCTGGTTGAGCGCCATCACGTCGGGCCCCACCTGACCGGCCAGCCACGGTCGCTTCAACCTGCCGACGCCGTGCTCGCCGGTGATCGTCCCGCCCAGGCTGATCGCCAGGTCCATGATGTCGCCGAATGCGGTCTGGGCCCGCTGCGCCATGTCGGCGTCGGCGGGGTCGAACACGATCAGCGGGTGGGTGTTGCCGTCGCCGGCGTGCGCGATCACCGAGATCATCACGTCGTGCTGCGCGGCCAGTTTCTCGACCCCGGCGACCAGGTCGGCCAGCGCGGGCAACGGCACCCCGACGTCCTCCAGCAGCAGCGACCCCTTGGCCTCGACGGCCGGGATGGCGAAGCGCCGCGCCGCGACGAAGGCCTCGCCCTCGTCCGGGTCTGCGGTCGAGAACACCTCCGTCGCACCGTGTTCGGTGAACACCCGGGCCATGTACTCGGCGTCCTCGGTGCCTGCCGCACCGCGGTCGTCGGACGCCGCGACCATCATCGCCGCGGCGTTGCGGTCCAGACCCATCTTGAGTTTGTCCTCGACGGCGTTGACGGCGACGGCGTCCATGAACTCGAGCATCGAGGGCCGGATCTTCCCGGTGATCTCGACGACCGCGTCCGCTGCGGCGGCCACGGAGTTGAACGATGCGACCACCGTGCTCGCCACCTTCTGCGGCGGCAGCAGTTTCAGGGTGACCTCGGTGATCACGCCGAGCGTGCCCTCGCTGCCGACGAACAGCTTCGTCAAGCTGAGGCCGGCCACGTCCTTGAGCCGAGGACCGCCGAGGCGCACCGCGGTGCCGTCGGCCAGCACCACCTGTAGGCCGAGCACGTAATCGGTGGTGACGCCGTACTTCACGCAGCACAATCCGCCCGCGTTGGTCGCGATGTTGCCGCCGATGCTGCAGATCTCGTAGGACGACGGGTCGGGCGGGTACCAGAGGTCGTACTCGGCCACCGTCTTCTTCACCTCGGCGTTGAGCAGGCCGGGTTGCACCACCGCGGTGCGGGTGACGGGGTCGACGGTGATGTCGCGCATCTTCTCGGTCGACAGCACGATGCCGCCGTCGAGTGCGGTCGCCCCGCCCGACAACCCGGTGCCCATGCCGCGGGGCACCACCGGCACGCCGTGCGCACTGGCCCACCGCAACACCGTCTGCACCTCCTCGGTGCGACGCGGCCGCACCACCGCCAGCGCGGTGCCCGCACCCGGGTCGGCGGCGCGGTCGTGGCGGTAGGCGGCGACGACGTCGGGGTCGGTCACGACGACGCCGTCGGGCAGCTCGTCGACCAGTTCGGCAACCCGCTGATCAGTCATGGTGGAGATGCTACGAGTTGTCATGACGGCACCATCCACGAAAGCACCGGCGAGGCCTGCAGCGCCGACAGCGCGCACAGCAGCAGCAGGAAGCCCAGGCTCCACAGGATGACCCGCCGGAAGATGTCGCCTTCCTTGCCGTCGAGGCCGACGGCAGCCGCGGCGATCGCGAGGTTCTGCGGCGAGATCATCTTGCCCAACACGCCACCGGAACTGTTCGATGCGGCCATCAAAACGTCGGACAGTCCGGCCTGGTTCGCGGCCGTCACCTGCAGGGCGCCGAACAGTGAATTGGCCGACGTGTCCGATCCGGTGACCGCGACGCCGAGCCAACCGAGGATCGGCGACAGCAGCGCGAATGCCCCACCCGTGCCGGCCAACAAGGTGCCGAGGGTGATGGTCTGTCCGGACAGATTCATCACGAACGCCAAGGCGAGCACCGTCATCACGGTCACGATCGCCCAGCGGAGTTGATGCAGCGTCACCCCGTAGGCCTTCACCGCCCGTGCCGCCGAGAGCTTCAGCGCCACCATGGTGAGCACGCCCGCGATGAGCATCTGGGTGCCCGGGGTGGTGAGCAGATTGAGCGTGAACTTCGTCAGGGTGGACGGGTCGCCATCGGCGTCGATCACGTTGAGACCCGGCCACGTGAAGGCGAAGGTCGCCGAATCGAGCAGGCTCTTCACCGCCGGGATCTGGCAGATCACGAAGACCCCGATGATGATTCCGTACGGCGCGTACGCCTTGACCACGTCGGCGCGGGAGTCGTCCACCTCGCGGTCGGCGTCGTCGCCGACACCGACGCCGGGGGCGGGCGGCGGCTCACCCGGGCCGGCCGAGCCGGCTGTCACCGGAGTCTCCGCGGGCTCGGTGTAGGCGTGCCGCGGCCGCCACACCCGCACCAGTGCGACCACCGCAGCCGCCGACAGCAGCGCGGCCACCACGTCGGCCAGCGGCACCGAGAGGAAGTTCGACGTCGCGTACTGCGCGATGGCGAACACCAGGCCGCACACCACCGCGGCCGGCCATGTCTCGCGCATGCCGCGACGGCCGTCGACGATCGCCACCAGGGCCAGCGGGACGAACAGCGCCAGGATCGGCGTCTGCCTGCCCACCATCGCGCCGAGTGTGTCGACGTCCAGTTCGGTGACCTTGCCCAGGGTGATGATCGGTGTGGCCATGGCGCCGAACGCGACGGGCGCGGTGTTCGCGACCAGCGCCAGCACGGCGGCCTTCAGTGGCCGGAAGCCGAGCGCCATCAGCATCACCGACGTCACCGCGACCGGGGTGCCGAACCCGGCAAGGGCCTCGATCAAGGCGCCGAACGAGAACGCGATGATGATCGCCTGGATCCGCTGGTCGTCGCTGACCGAACTGAACGACCGCCGCAGCACGTCGAAATGTCCTGTCTCGACGGTCATCTGATACACCCAGATCGCGTTGATGACGATCCACAGGATCGGGAAGAAGCCGAACGCCGCGCCCTCGGTACCGGCGAGCAGGGTCTGGCCGACCGGCATGCCGTAGACGAATACCGCGATCGCGATGCTGACGGCCAGCGAGATCAGCGACGCCTTCCACGCGGTCATCTTCAAGGCCCCGAGCAGGACGAACAACAGCAGCAGAGGTATCGCCGCCACGACGGCGCTCCACGCAAGCGAACCGGCGACTGGATCGAGAACCTGCTGGTACACGGCTCACCTCTGTGTGGTCTGGGTCACAACCTCGGGTGTCTACCCGCTGTGGCGGTCGGGGTAAACGCGGACTCAGCCAGCAAGCGCTGCGGCGAACTGCACGCCGTCGACGAAGGTGTCCTTGCGGGCGACCCGCCAGTCGTCGGTCACGGTGACGAGGTCGATGCAGTCCCAGCGGACCGGGCGACCGCCGGGCCCCGAGCACGTCAACGTCCAGTCCAGCACCCAGTGCCGGGGTCCGAACTCGGTGCGGTGCACGACGAAGCCGAAGTCGGGCAGTGCGGCGAACATCTCCGCGAACGCGTCCCGCACGGCGGTGCGTCCGTCGACGGCCGGCCTTCCGTGGTGCAGCCAGAACCGGGTCTGGTCGCTGTGCAGTGCCACGACGGCATCCGGATCGTGGGCGGCCCACGCGGCGACGTACCGGTCGTACAGCTCGGCGAGTGACTGCGGCGCGCTCATCGGACCTCGAACACCCGGTAGTGCACCTCACTGAGCGAGGCCTGGTTGATCGCGACCGTGTGGACGGCGTTGATCCACCGGTAGCGTTCGTCGTCGGTGTCGAACAGCGGGGTCGAGTGCGCCACCATCTCGTCGTGCCGGATCAGTTCGCCCGCCGCGAATCTCGTCGCGGCCTCGGGCGGCATCTGCACCCGGCCGGTGCAGGTGAGGTGGATGAGCGCGCCGTCGTCGGTGCGCAGGGTGGCGCGCACGTCGAGGCGGGCGACGCGGTCGGTGCCGAAGAGGATCCAGTCGCCTCCACCGGGCAGGATGTCGCCGGCGATGCGCGGGCCTTCGCAGCGGCCGTGCCGGACCACGTAGGTGAATCGTGTCCCGACCGGGGTGTCGAAGATCTGCACGGGGTCGAATCCGATCTGGATGTCCAGCAGGTGTTCCAGGGTGGGGGTGATGTCGATGTCGGTGAGAGCGGTTGTCATGTCAGGCCTTTCGTCACAGTGGTCGGATGGCGCAGGGGAACAGCGGTGCCAGGTGATGCGGGTCGAGAAGGTCGATCCGGGGGTCGGTGATGTCGAGCCGGCGCAGCATCAGGCGGGCGACGGCGTCGTCGGACCCGGCGATCCGGCACTCCCGGGCGGCGTCGGCCCCGCGGACCCACCGGCCGCCGGTCCAGGTGATCGACAACGTCGCCGACGGGGCGGCCAGCGTGAAAGCGCACGCCGATGCCTCCAGTGGTGCCGCCTGCCGTAGCAGGTAGTGCTCGCCGAAGCCGAACAGCGCGGTGCGCGTCGCGTCACTGAACGGCGGGATGCGCTGTCCCGTCGCGACCTCGAGATCGTTGCGGTGCACCCCGAATTCGACGATCAGGCTCTGCAGCGCGGCGGTGACCGGATAGGGACCGAAGGGCAGCGGGACCGTCGGCCACGTCTGCGGGCCCCGGATGACCGCGTCGAGGAGGTGCTCGACGGCCGCGCGGACGACGAGGGCGGGGTCGGCCCCACCCAGCATCATCTCGCCCGGCGGTGACGGGACGCCGAAGCGGGCGCGGTGGAACGCCTCGGCGTCACGGACCATGCCGACCGCGACATGGTCGGCGAGGTCGTCGATCGTCCAGTCGGCACACGGCGTGGACGTGCCTCGTCCAGCCGGATCGATGGTGTCCAACCGGCCGGCGAAGGCCACGGCCTCTGCGGCGACGGCCTCGGCGAGGGGGAGTGGGGAGCGCATTCCTGAAACGTAGCCCACCATACTTGGAAAAAACAAGTATGGACTTGGACAAGTCAAGCCGCAGCTAGGATGGCCGGGTGCCCAATCGCTCGTACGGCCAGCACTGCGCCGTGGCCAAGAGCCTCGACGTCGTGGGCGACCGCTGGACACTGCTGGTCGTGCGCGAACTCCTCGACCGCCCACAGCGTTACGGAGACCTGCTCACCGGGCTGGCGCCGATCGCCACCGACATGCTGGCCGGGCGGCTGCGCGATCTGGAACGGCACGGGCTGGTGGTCAAGAGGGAACTGCCCAAGCCGGCGTCCGGCACCGTCTACGAACTCACCGACCACGGGCGGGCACTCGAAGACGTGATCGACGCGCTGGCGCGGTGGGGCCGCCCCCTGCTCGCCACCCGCGAGCCGAGGGCGGTGGTGCGCCCGCAGTGGCTGGCCC
>NZ_JAUMSQ010000182.1:0-19206 GCF_030519285.1 Mycolicibacterium arseniciresistens | reverse complement strand
GGCCGCACCGGGCGCTCCCGCGGCTCCGGCGCCGATCCCAGCCGGCTCGCAGGTGGCCCCGCCGGCAGGCAGCGAGGGAACTCCACTTCCGGGCGAGGGCGCCGTGCCTCCGCCGGTCGTGGTGCCGGGTGCTGTCCCGGCCAGCAATCAGGGCGCAGCGTCCTGACGTAGCTCCAACGTATGAGGGCGGCCGCACTGCGGCCGCCCTCATCGCTTTTCGGTGCGGTTCAGGAGTGGGCGGCCCACCAGGAATAGAGCTGATCGAAGGTCGGCCCGCCCGGCGCGGCTTCCACTGTGCCGATGAACATCTCGTCGACATCGGTCCAGCTGACGGTGGGCCGGTTCTGGTCCAGCGCACACAGCAGCGTTCCGCTGACCTTGTCCGGGGTCGCGTTGCGCCGCCACGGACCCGGGGACTGGATCCGGCCCGGACAGACCACCACCTGCGACGAGGCGACGAGCGATTCGAAGGCGTCATCGAGAGCGGCCCGGTCGGGGTACAACGTGTAGGTCGACGTGTCCGGACCACCGGGATCGGTGTTCTTCGCGCACGAGACCCGGGCCGCCGCTTCACCGGAGGCGTCCGAGGGCTCGCAGGCTTGCGGCGCGTAGCCGCGGGGCACTGCCCGCAGCAAGCGATCCTGGGCCTCGGTGTCGACCGGCGCCGGCTCGGAGGTGGTGGCCGCCGTCGTGTCGGCCGCCGGTGACGGCTTCAACAGCCACATCGCCATGACGACCACCAGGACGAGCGCAACCAGTGCGCCACCGCCGATGAGCAGCACGCGCAACGATATGGCGTGGCCCGTCGGACGCGGAACCACCGGTGGCGGCGCGTTGTACAGGCCGGACCACTGACCCTCGGTGGCGGCATATTCGGGCGGCGGTCCGGCGGCGGGCTCCGCGCCCGGCGCACCCGCAGTCTCCCAACGGGTTTCGAGGCGCTGATCGTGTCCGGCCCCCACTGGCGGCTGGACCACGGGGTCGCGCGGTGGCTCCCAGCCCGGCGCCTCGGCGGGCGGTTCGACGTGCGCCATCGGCTGGATCACCGGATCGCTCGGCGTTTCCCACGCATCGCCCGCGAACGTCGGCACCGCAGCGGTGCGGTCCTCGGCGTCGGACCGCGGCTGCTGATCCACCGTTTCGAGTTCGATCGCGTCGGCGTCAGCCGGCGTCTCCCACGCGTCGGTCGTCGGGGGCTCATCCGCGGCGGTGACGGCCGGTGACCTCTCGCCGCCGAGGTTCCAGTCCGGGTCGAACGCCGGCACCGGGAACGGCGGTTCCGCCGCCCCGGCCTGACTGACGCGGGCACCGGCCGGCGTCTCCCACCCACCTTCGAACGGCTGTGGATCCGGCGCCGACACATCATCGGGTTCGTCGAATCGCGGCGGCGACTCACCCGGTGGCACGGTCTGCGACTCCCACGGATCCGACGCCGGAGGCGGTGGTGGCCAAGTCATTCCGGCACCTCGGCCCGGCTCGTCTTCACTTCACAACCCCCCATGATTGACCCCGGTCGGGTCGGGAAACGTGCGGGCATGTGTCTCGGTCGGCTGAACTCGCAGACCAAGACTAGTGGGCGGTCACCCCGACGGCGCGATCTCTGCGGGCCGCCCCGCTGGTCGATGCATCCGGAACCTCAATCGAGCTGTTCGATCAGTTGCTCGATGGCGGACACCGCCGAACCCGGCACCGGCTCCTCGGCCTCGGCACGCACGATGTCGGCCTCGGTGACCCCGGCCGCCTGTGCGGTCTCGCCGATCGTGAGGTTGGCGCGGCGCCGCACTGCGTAGAGCCGCTGGCCCAGGGTGGCGTTCGGCGCGGTGGCGCCGAGCATCGTGAGGTCGTCGATACGACCGCGGACCGAGCTCAGCGCCTTGATCAACGCCGGGGTCACCCTGCTGATCCGTGCCGCGCGGGCCGCGACCGCCTCCAACTGCCGCAGGTCCGCGAGGATGGCCGACACCCGGGGTGTGAACTGGGGATCGTCGACCGGCGGCAGCGCGTCCGCGGCCGAGGCCAGCGTGTGCACCGCCGTCACGACGGCCTGGGCGACGAGCGGGACCTCGTCCCCGGTGGTGACGACCGTCGTGGTGGTCTCGGCGCCCTCCTCGCCGGGGACCGGACCCTGCCCGTCGCGGAGTCGGGCGATGGTCCCCGGTGGCCACCGCAGGACCTCCTCGAGCTTTGCCCGGGTTCGCTCCCGCGGCCAGCTGCGGCCCTTCTCGAACGCGATGAGCGCGCCGGCGTTGATGATGCCGTCGGCGGCCAGGCTGCGCTGACTGATGTCGAGCTCTCGCCGTCGCGCGGCGGCGGCAGCGCCGGCCCGGACCATCCCTGGATCGACCGCACCGGTTGCCTCGTCGATCGGCTCCGCGTTGGTCATTGGACGGCGTATTCCTCGCTGGGGTGGGCGGCGGCTCCGACGCCGCAATACTAGCCGTCACCGTAGCGCGCGCTACGACTCGGGTCGTGTACTGCGGTTCACAGCTGTTTCAAAGCTACACCTGCGGGCCGTTGCGGCCAAGCACATCGCTACGGTTCGGCACCGGGCGTCCCCGACTCACTCCTCGCTGAATGTTGAAAAGGCCAGTTCAGCAGGCATGCATCAGCGTTCCGTAGCGTTACGTCGCACCGCTTCGGTATTGAGTTCCATCAAACTGTTGCATCGCTACGGTTGTTGCTATACATTTTCCCCATGCGGTGCAGAACCGCCGAGTAGCAGAGGAGCCGAACCCCATGAGCAATGTGACCTTCCTGGAGATCCCGGTCGGAGCCTGCACCCGCGATCCCGAGCGGTGGACCACCACTGCCGACGAGGACGCCAAGGCGATCTGCCGCGGGTGCCCCCGCCGATGGATGTGCGCCCGCGACGCCGTCGAACTGCCCAAGGCCGAGGGCCTCTGGGCCGGCATCGTCATCCCGGAGGCCGGCCGCGGCCGCACCTTCGCGCTTCGCCAGCTTCGTTCGCTGGCCGAGCGCAACGGTTACCCGGTGCGGGCCGTGCGCCGGTACTACCCCGAGTCGGCGTAGCCGCCTCGCACGTCTGCCCTCTTGCCGCCGCGTCGAGGGGACGGCGGCAGGAGGGCAGAATGCTGTCCCCGGAATAGCGCGGGCACAGCGACGGTTACATCTTCCGACGGTGCCGGGCATGCCCCGGGCTCCACCCCTTCAGTCGCTACGAGCGACCACTCGCCGAGAGGCGCCATGGCGGCACCGTCCCAAACTTCGACTACGGCCGGTCCTCGAGACCGGCCATCGTCGTCAGCAGCGCCGCCACGAAGGCGTCGACCTCGCCCTCGTCGTAGCCGCGACGCCCCAACGGCGCCTTGGGAAATCGAACACCCCGCACGTCGTCGGCCGTGAGATGGCCGCGGCCGTCGAGGCGCCGGGCCACCAGCTGCAACAGGTCGTTGACCGACTTCGGGTCGTAACCCCGGCGGTTCCACTGGCATTTCCCGAAGGTCGCACTGCGGACCTGGTCGGCGGTAAGCGCGCCCGCGGCTCGGCTCATGCCGGAATGGTAGGCGCACACACCTCGACAGAAGTTATCCACAGGCCGTTCGCCGCACCGTCGTCATCGTCGGACCCGGGACCTAGCGTGCGATGCATGACCAACTGGATCAACACCGTCAGCCGCGACCACGTCCAGCGTGGCGTCCGCGGCCGCTTCACGCAGGCCAACCACGGCAAGCCGCACGCACTGCGCAGGATGGCGCGCGGCGATTGGATCGTCTTCTACTCACCGCGCACGTCCCACCCCGACGGCGAATCGCTGCAGGCGTTCACGGCCATCGGGCAGGTGGTCGACGACGAGCCCTACCAGGCCGAGCTGTCCGCCGATCAGCAGCCGTGGCGCCGCAACGTCGACTTCCTCGAGTGCGCCGAGACGCCGATCCGACCGCTGATCGAGCACCTCGACTTCATCGAGAACAAGCAGCGCTGGGGCTACAAGTTCCGGTTCGGCGTCTTCACGATCGGCGACCACGATCTCGACGTCATCCGCGCCGCGATGGCGGGCGTGGCCGTTCCGTAGATTGGCACGGTGAGCAACACCGACCCGGCGCCCGCCGAGGTCGTCTGCGGCGCTGCACCGTTCGCCGGTGTGCTGCATCCCCGCGACGTGCCACTCGGCGGGCCGCGCGCCATCCACGTTCGCCGCACACTGCCGCAGCGTGACCGGTCGCTGATCGGCGCCTGGTGCTTCGCCGATCACTACGGGCCGCACGACGTGTCCCGCGGGGGCGGCATGGACGTTCCGCCGCATCCGCACACCGGCCTGCAGACGGTCAGCTGGTTGTTCAGCGGCGAGGTCGAGCACCGTGACAGCGCCGGTGTGCACGCCATGGTCCGGCCCGGTGAGCTCAATCTGATGACCGCGGGCGCAGGCATCTGCCACTCGGAGGTGTCCACTCCCGCGACCACCGTCCTGCACGGCGTGCAGCTCTGGGTCGCCCTGCCCGAGGCCGACCGCGACACCGGCCGGGACTTCGCCCATCACGTTCCGAGTCCCCGCACCACCGCCGGTGTCACCCTGCGGGTGTTCCTCGGCGAGGTCGAAGGCGCGCGCTCGCCGGTGGCGACCTACACACCGCTGCTCGGCGCCCAGCTCGACCTGCAGCCGGGAGCGTCAGTCGCACTCGAGGTGGACTCCGGGTTCGAGCACGGCGTCCTCCTCGACCAGGGTGATGTGGAGGCGGCCGGCGTCCGGCTCGATGTCGCCGAGCTGGCGTTCCAGCCCGCCGGGCGGCACGACCTGGGCATCGTCAACCGTGGCGACGGTCCCGCACGGATGATCCTGCTGGGTGGTCCACCTTTCGGCGAGGAGCTGCTGATGTGGTGGAACTTCGTCGGCCGCAGCCATGCCGACATCGCCGCCTACCGTGATGCGTGGGAGGCGGGGTCCGACCGCTTCGGGACGGTGAGCGGCTACCGCGGCCGGGTATCCCGACTTCCGGCGCCGCCGATGCCCAACGGGACCCTGCGGCCCCGGCGCAACCCCAGATGACAACCGAGAACCAGGAGACACCGTGACCGCTGACAAGACCGGGGCACCCACCACCGTCGCCGCCGAGGACGGCAAGTTCACCATCGCGGTGGACGGTCGCACCGTCGGGCTGGCAGAGTACGCCGACCGCGACAAGCAGCGCGTCTTCACCCACACGGAGGTCGACGGCGAGTTCGAAGGACGCGGGCTGGCCACGATCCTGGTCGCCGAGGCGCTGCGCCGGACGCGTGACGACGGTATGCGGATCGTCCCGGTGTGCAAGCTCGTCGCCAACTACGTCGAGAAGCACGACGAGTTCTCCGACGTGGTCGATCCGGTCGACAGGGACGTCAAACGCTGGCTGTCCGGCCGGTGAGCGCGGCCCGCTAGGGTCGGCGCGGTGACATCACAGAGCCGCGCCGGGTCCGCATACTTCCAGCGCGACGGCGACGCCTTCGTCCCCACCTCGTCCGCCCGCGGTCCCTGGGGTGAGTCGGTGAGCGGCAACTTCGTCGGAGGTCTGCTCGGGCATCTCGTTGACGCCGACCGGGGCGACGACACCGACATGCACCCGGCGCGCCTCACCGTCGACCTGATGCGGCCGGTCGCGATGGCGCCCGTGCGCGGGCGCACCCGGCTGGTCCGCCGTGGCCGCCGCCTGCACCTCGTCGACGCCGAGCTGCTGCAGGACGACACTGTGGTGGCGCGCGCGAGTGCGCTGCTGCTGCGCCGCGGCCCGCAGCCCGACGACGACGCATGGACGACCCCCATCGCCATGCCGCCGATCCCGCCGGATCCCGCCGACGTCGACGGCCGCACCATGCTGCTGTGGGTCTTCGGCGCCGGAGCCGAACACAGCGGTCCCAGTACCGATCTGAGCGGCTGGCAGCACGACGGGCCGAAAGCCGTGTGGGTGCGCGACATCACCCCGCTGGTCGACGGCGTCGAGCTGACACCCTTCACCCGCGCCGCGATCGCCGGTGACTACGCCAGCTCGCTGACCAGTTTCGGCAGCACGGGGTTGCCGTTCATCAACGCCGACTACTCGATCTCACTCAGCCGGCTGCCCGACGGTCCGCACATCTGCCTGAGCGCTGCGACCCATCACAGTCACGACGGCATCGCCACGGGTGTGGCCGCCATGTTCGACCGGCTGGGCCCGATCGGCAGCGCCACCACGACCGCGCTGGCGAACCCGGGCTTCGCGCCGCCGGCCCGCTAGCGCGGCTCGAGGACGATGACCGGGATCTCCCGCTCGGTCCAGCTCTGGTAGCTGTCGAAGTCGGCGTACATCTCGACGAGCCGGGGCCACAGCCGGGCGCGCTCGTCGGGTCCGGCGACCACGGCACGCATCGCCATGCGGTCGCTGCCGATCTCGACGTGGACGTCGGGATTCGCCACCAGGTTGCGGTACCACTGCGGATGCTCCGGGCGGCCGCCCTGGGACGCGACGATCACCACGTTCTTCGGATCGGAGTCGCCGTCGAACATGTACAGCAGCGGGGTCACGAAGGTCTTCCCCGACTTCCGGCCGCGGTGCTCGAGCAGCATCGTCGGCACCGGCTTGCGGAAGCCGGCGCCCACGCGCCACTTCCCGCCGATCCGGCCGCCGGTGCGGCGGTACACCCACACGTGCGCCTTGCCGACGATCTTGAAGATCTTGGGCAGCACCGGGGAGTCGAGTTGCTTGGGCCGCTGCGCAGGCGTCATCAGGCCGAGCCCAGGTACTGCGCGGTGCTGCCGCCGAGCGGGATCTCGGGCATCCCGAGTTTGCGGTGGTCCCAGCTGCGGTTCCGCTCGGGCACCACGCGTACGGCGATGCGGTTGTTCATCATCTGGTCGACGAACGGTCTCATGTCGTCGCTGTACGGCCCGGTGTAGCGCTCCCACACGCTGATGCCAACGCGCAGAAGCAGATCCGGGTCGTCGTCGACGATCTCCGCGCGCCCGTCGATCGACACCCCGCGCAGGGTGTTGTAGGTGTCGCCGTCCTCGATCATCACCGTGACCGTCGGGTCACGCCTCAGGTTGACGGCCTTCTGCGACTTGGCCTTGGTCTCGAACCAGATCTCGCCGTCGAGCACCGCGTACCACATGGCGACCAGATGTGGTCGCCCGCTGGGGAGCACCGTCGCCATGGTGGCGGTGCGACTCCGGTCGATGAACTCTGCGATCTCGGCGTCGGACATCACGATCTTGCCGCGCTCGTTCTTGCCCATCGGTAATGCCTATCAGGCGTCGGCGCGCGCAACGGTCACCGGGATGCCGTTGAGCGCACCGTTGCCCGACGGTTCGTCGAGGAAGGTCGGCGGCGACAACACGTTGGTGTTGACCCCGGGCGATCCGTTGGCCACCGACATCCGGGTGCCCGGCCTGCCGTGGCCCCAGCCGTGCGGCATCGACACCACCCCGGGCTTGATCGCATCGGTGACCTCGACGGGCACCTCGATGCTGCCGCCGGACGAGGTGACCGCGACCCGGTCGCCGGTGCTCAGCCCGCGTCGCGCGGCGTCGTCGACGTGCATCAGCAGCGTGCAGCGGTCCCTGCCCTTCATCAGCGACGGCACGTTGTGCAACCACGAGTTGTTCGACCGCAGGTGCCTGCGGCTGACCAGCACCAGGTCGTCGGGCGCGCGCTCGATCCGGCCGGCCAGCCGGGGCAGGTCGTCGAGCAGGTACTGCGGGGCGAGGCGGATCGTGGAGTCCGGCGTGCCGAGGATGGCGGGCACCTGCGGGACCATGGGGCCGAAGTTGACGCCGTTCGGGGTGGTCTTGAGCCGGTCCAGCGTGAGACCGTCCGGGTCCTCCCCGTAGCGGTCGCCGAACGGCCCGGTGCGCAGCGTGAGATCGAGGATTCGCTCCGGGCCGCCGTGGTCGTAGTGGCGGCGGATCTCGGCGCCGTCCAGACCCTGCGTGAAGGCCAGGTAGTCGAAGAAGCCGTCGTCGATGGCGGCGACGTCGACGTCCTCGGCGGGTGTGCCGGTGCACAGTCCGGTCAGCCGGATCAGGATCTCCCACTCGTGCGGCCGGTCGGGGTCCGAGGGTGCGAACACCGGCGGCGAGTAGTTCGCGACGCTGTTGATCGCGAAGTTGAGGATGAGGTCGTCGTGATGTGGCTGCTCCAGCGGCGACAGGCCGGGCAGGATGACGTCGGCGTGCCGGGTGGTCTCGTTGATCCACAGGTCGACGGCGATCATCGCGTCCAGCGTGGGCAGCACCTCGTCGAGGCGGTGTCCGCCGGGGGTGGACAGCACGGGGTTGCCCGCGACGGTGATCAGCGCCTTGATCTGGCCGTCGCCCGGGGTGGCGATCTCCTCGGCCATGCAGGACACCGGCACCTGACCGAGTACCTCCTTGGCGCCGCGGACACGGGTGCGGTAGCGACCGAATTCGGGCAGCCCGCCCTCCAGGCCGGGTTGCGGCTGCACCGTCAGCGACCACGCCGCGGCACGCGGGAACATGGCGCCGCCCGGCACGTCGAAATGTCCGGTGAGGATGTTGACGACGTCGACCAGCCAGCTCGCCAGGCTGCCGAACTCCTGATTGCACAACCCGATTCGGCCGTACACGACAGCGCGCTCGGTGCCGGCGAGCTCGCGGGCGAGTGCCCGGATGCGCGCTGCGTCGATGCCGGTGGGGCCGGCCACCCGCTCGGGCGACCAGTCGGCGGCGACGTCACGCAGCCGGTCGACGCCGTCGACGTGTCCCTGCATCGCGCCGAGGGAGACCAGGTCCTCGGCGAACAGGGTGTGCACGACGGCCAGCAGCAGCGCGGCGTCGGTGCCCGGCGTGATGGGCAACCACTCGTCGGCCCGGTCGGCCGTTGCGGTGCGGACGGGGTCGATCACCAGGACGCGGCCGATCTCGCCGATGATGCCCATGACATCGGGGGCGGCCAGCAGTGATCCCTGCGACGCCGCCGGATTGGCGCCCATCACCAGCAGCAGGTCCGTGCGCTCGATGTCGGGCACCGGAAAGCTCCACCAGCCGCCGTACATCAGGTGCGACGACAGGTTCTTGGGCCACTGGTCGACGGTGCCGGGCGAGTAGGTGACCGGCATCCCCGACATCCCCAGCAGCACGCCGGTGTAGCGGGCCAGGGAGAAGGAGTGTGCGAGCGGATTGCCGGTGTAGGCGGTGACCGCGCCGATGCCGTATTTCTCGATCACCGGCGCGAGCAGTTCGGTGCAGCGCCGGAACGCGGCGTCCCAGGAGACCTCGCGCCACTGCCCGTCCACCTTGATCATCGGCGCCCGGATGCGGTCCGGATCGTCGTGGACCGCGCCCAGTGTCGCGCCCTTGGGGCAGAGGTGCCCGTGGCTCCAGGTGTCGTCGCGGTTGCCACGGATGCCCGCGACCCGGCCTTCGGTCACCTGGATCTCCAACCCGCACATGGCTTCACACAGCGGGCAGGTGTAGAGGTGGCGGCCGTCCTGCCCGATGCCTGCCAGCGGCGTGCCCAGATCGGTCGTCATCGGACCTCCTCGCGTTTGTTGTGACAGACTGTAACGACAACGGGGTGGGCGGGAGACAGAATCGTGGGAACGGCGAACGCGGCGCCGCGACGCAGGCACGGTTCGCGACGCGATCCCGCCATCGACGCCGCGGTGCTGGCGACGACGCGCGAATTGCTGATCGCTCGGGGCTACGCGGCGACGACGATCGACCTGATCGCCGCCACGGCGGGCGTGAGCCGCCCCGCGGTGTACCGGCGCTGGAGTTCGAAGGCCGAGTTGGTGCACGAAGCGCTCTTTCCCGACCTCGGCCCCGAACGACCCGAGGACGACTTCGCCGCCGAGATCGTCCGGCTGTGTCGCGGGGCCATGCGGATGTACGGCGACGCCGCGGTGCGCGAGGCGATTCCCGGCCTGCTCAACGATCTGCGGGCGGACCGCAAGTCGCGACGGGTGCTCAGTGACCGGCTCGAGGCGGCGGCCCGTGGTGAACTCGCCGAGCGGATCGAGCAGGCGGTCCGGACGGGAGTGGCCCGCGACGCCGTCGGCGCCGACACCGTCATGGACGTGATCGCCGGCGGCGCCTGGTATGCGGTGTGTGTGCGCCGGGCCCGCGATGTGGAGACCGCGGCGCGCGAACTCGCCGAACTGGTGCTGCGCGGAGTGCTCATTCCCGGTCAGGGGTAGCAGCGCGTTCGCTGGCTGGTCGGTGCGATGCTGACTACTGTGTCCTGCGTGTGGGTGGGGTTGGGGTCGATCAGGGATGGCAAGACGTCGACGGCCGGCGGCCTCCGTGTCGGACTCGCCGTGCTGGGGGCCGCGACGCTGCTGACCTCCTGCACCTCTGAGGTCACCGGTTCGCCGGTCACCGCCGCGGGCCCGCCGCCCGGCACCGTCGACATCGCGAGCCTCGACGTCGGCAACTACCCCACCGAACCCGCACCGCTGGGCACCGCGGAAACCCCCAAGGTGGGTTCGATCGTCGAAGCCCAGCGGATGGCCAACTACGTGACCGGACCGTGGGAAGTGGATCCGGCCCTGGTCGTGGGCTACATCCGGCAACCGATGGTGCTCATCCCGGGGCAGGTCTCGGTTCCCATGCTCAAAGAGGTCAGCCAGGCCGCCGAGCGCCACCAGTTCGTCAACGGGTTCTTCGTCTCGCGCCGGTCGAAGGACGACAAGACGTTCCTGCACCACGCGGTGCTGCGCTTTCCCGATCCCGGAGCGGCCGTCGCGGCGACCGCCGAGATCGCACGGGTGGCCGGCGAGATCCAACTACCGATGCAGACCTCACCGGCGACGCCCCTGCCGATTCCGGGGCACCCCGAGACCGTCGCCACCAGCAGCACACACAACAACGGCCCGAGGTCATGGGCCACCGTGCGATCGGCGACCCCCCGTGGGCCGTACGTGCTGCTTCAACAGGCGCAGGCGGTCGACGTGGCCGCAACTGCGGCGCTGGTCGCCAAGACGCTCGACCTGCAGGGCCCCCTCATCGACCAGTTCAAGGCGACCGATATCGCCCGATTCGCAGAATTGCCAATCGATCCCACCGGCCTCCTGGCCAAGACGTTGCCGATAAGCACGAGCGACGCCACCCTCGTCCAGCGGACCACGTATGAACGCCGCGGTGCGCTGCAATTCCAGACCGACCCGGTGGCCTCCACCGCCACGTTCGACCGCACCGGCACCGACCTGATGTCGAGCGCCACCACGACGGTGTACGAGACGCGCGACGAGGCCGGCGCCCGGCTGATGGTTGATAGGTTCTCCGCTGAACTGGCTCTGGATGCCGACTCCACAGACGCCGTGCAAGGTTTGCCCGGCAGCAGTTGCTTCGCGTTGGAGGGCGGCGGTAGCTACTGCGTCGCCGCCGCAGGCCGGTACGTGATCGAGGCCAACGCCGTGCAACTCGCCGACACCCATCAACGCGTCGCGGCCCAATACGTCATGCTGATGGCCGGATGAATCGCACCGTCCGCGCCGGCCACGTGATCAGGGCGCTCCCGGCGTGGCTGGCCGCCTCCATGCTCGTCACCTCCTGCGCCGCGACGATCTCCGGCCAGGCCGCCAAAGAACCCGACGCGCCCGCACCACCCGTTTCGCTCGACACCGGCAACTACCCCACCACGCCACGCCCGCCGCTGGGCGCCGCCGGCCCGAACGGCGCCGCCGTCGAGGCCCATCGCATGGCTGACGCCGTCGTCGGGCCGTGGGAGGTCGATCCCGTTCTGCTGCAGATCAACCCGACCACAAAGGTGTGGAGGGAGCCGAAAGCGATCTCGACGTCGATCCCCGAGCCGGCGCCGAGCATCGCCTCCACCAACGGGTTCCTGACCGGGTTCAGCACATCCCGCTCGGCCACAGCGCCGGCCGGTGCGCTGGACATCCTCCAGATCGCGGTGATGCGTTTCCCGACGATCGAGAGGGCCGCGGCGGCGGCCACCGGGATGTTCTCGAAATCCGCGGCCACCGAGTCGCGGCCGGTTCCCGTTCCCGGCCCCCCCGCCGCGGCGGCGGCCACCGGGATGTTCTCGAACTCCGCGGCCACCGAGGCGCGGCCGGTTCCCGGTCCCGGCCACCCCGACGCGTCGGCGGCAACCTTGGGTCTCGCCGACGGCGGCGCGGCGGTGTTCAGCTACACCGCCCGCGGCGTGTTCCTCGTCTACACCTGGACGGTGGGCCGCAACGGCAACGCCGACGCGGCGACCGGGGCCACCGTACGAGCACTCGACCTGCAGAAGCCGCGCCTCGACGCCTTCGCTCCCACCGCCCCCGACGGGTTCGCCGGACTGCCCGTCGACCCCGACGGGGTGCTCGCCAAGGCCGTCCCCGTCCCACCGGGCAACCTGACGGTCACCCATGGCGCGTGGCAGCCACGCGCAGCGCTGCACTACTCCGCGGACCCGCCCGTCTCCGGCGCCCTGTTCGAGAAGGCCCGCGTGACGACCGTCGCCAACGCCCTCGACACCCTCTACGAGACCGAGGACGCCGCGGGCGCAACGACCCTGCTCGACGGACTGCAGGTCGAAACGGCGCGGGAACCGAATCTCCGGCGTCGGCAGATCGATCCGGTGCCCGGCGTGCCGGAATCCCACTGCGTGGACAACGGCGAGCGACCGCCCGATGCGCCGAAGACCGGGATCCCCCGCTTCGCATGTCTGGTCGCGGTCGACCGCTACGTCGCGTCGGTGTCCGCCGAACAGCTCGATGACACCCAGCAGCGGGTCGCCGCCCAGTACGTGATGTTGACCGCGAAGTGACCGAGGTGAAGACAGGCCAGCCATGCCGCTGAGTGAGGGAACCGTCGTCGGCGGTTACACCATCGAATCGGTGCTCGGTGCCGGCGGGATGGGCACTGTCTACCGCGCCAAGCACCCGAGCCTTCCCCGCAGCGACGCCGTCAAGGTGCTCAGCGCCGAGATGTCTCAGGACCAGATGTTCCGCGCCCGTTTCCTGCGGGAGGCCGACATGGCCGCGACGCTGGACCACCCCAACATCGTCACTGTGTACAACCGGGGCGAAACCGACGGCCAGCTCTGGATCGCCATGCAGTACGTCGCGGGCAGCGACGCCGACCGGGAGACCACCAGCGGCCGCATGACGCCCGCACGGGCGGTGCACATCATCGGCGAGGTCGCCAAAGCGCTCGACTACGCCCACAGGCGCCAGATCCTGCACCGCGACGTCAAGCCCGCGAATTTCCTGATCGGCAGCGACGACGACGGGGAGGAGCGGGTCTACCTCGCCGACTTCGGCATCGCCCGCGCCGTCGACGAGGCTGTCGGCCTCACCCAGACCGGCACCGTCATGGCTTCGGTCGCCTATGCCGCACCCGAAGCCCTCGAAGGCAGCCACATCGACCACCGCACCGACATCTACGCCCTCGGCTGCGCCCTCTACCGACTCCTCACCGGCACCACCCCGTTCTCCAAATCCGGTGGGCTGTCCGCCGTCGCGACCGCGCACCTGATCCAGCCGCCACCGCGCGTCACCGACCGCGTCCCGGCGCTGCCGGGCGCCTTCAACGACGTGATCGCGCGGGCCATGGCCAAGGACCCCAATCAGCGCTATCAGTCAGCGCGCGAGCTCGCCCATGCCGCGTCCGCCGCTCTGGCCGGGGGTCCGGCGCAGAGCAGCGGCACTCAGCAGTGGACGACAGCTCCGCCGCCGCTGCCGCTGCCCGGCCCGCCACCCCGATCGCCGAACGACCCGATCACCTATCCCAGCGGCTGGCACCCCACCGGCGATGCGGTCACCGGATCGCGACCGCCGCTGCCCCAGCAGCATTTCGGACCTCCTCCGGTGACCCCGGGACACCCGCCGCCCGCACCGGGGCGGAGCCGACGGAAGCTCGTCATAGGCGGCGCGATCGCCGCGGCGGTCCTGCTGGTCGCCGCCATCGCAGGATTCGTCATCGCCCGCGGCCCCGGCGCCGCCCCCTACGAGGCGCAGACGTTCGCCCACGCCTTCGGGCAGACCAGCCTCGCCGCGGCGCCCGCCGCCGTCGCCGCGGTGGGTGCAGGCGATGCCGACGCGGTGCTCTCGCTCGGCGTCGTGCCGGTGGTGGCGTTCGCACCCGACGCTCAGCTGCCGAGCTGGGAGCAGGACAAGGTCAGCGACTCGACGGCGGTACTCGGCTTCATCGACACGGCCGCGGTGGCCGCCGCCAAGCCCGACGTCATCATCGCGACCAGTGGCGTCGACCAGAACACGTACGAGCGGCTGTCGGCGATCGCACCGACGATCACCCAGCCCGAGGCGACCGACACGCGACAGTGGACCTGGCAGGAACAGCTCAAGTGGGTCGGCCGCATCCTCGGCGAGCAGAGCATGGCCGACCAGCTGATCGGCACGGTCCGCGACCAGCGGTCGGACCTGGAAAGTCAGAACTCGCAGCTCGTCGGCAAGACGGTGGAGGCGCTGACGTTCTCCGACAGCGGTCTGGCACAGGTGCTCAAGCCGTCCAACGCCGCGGACTATCTCGAGGGTCTCGGCATGAGTTACGCCGAGACCCTGTCCCGCGGGCCCGAGGACACCTCTGCGACCCGGTCGGTCACCGACTTCAACCGCCTGTACAGCATCAGGAGCGACGTCCTGATCGTCATCCGCACCGATGGCGCCGCCGGAGGCGGTGGATACAACGGCCTGCCGAACGAGGTGAAGGCGTTCACCGGCACGATGATCATCGTCGACGACGCCAATACCGTTGCGGCGCTGGCCGAACCTGGCGGCTATCTGGCCACCGAGTACCTCGACGCGACACTGGTGCCGCTGATCGCGAAGCGGTTGAAGTAGTCCGAAGCGTTCGGCTACCCGGTGATCTTGTCCGCGATCGCCTGTGCAACCGCCGCACCCACGAGGGGGTCGGTCGGCCTGCACGCCCGCACGTCGACGATCACGTTGCGCCGCTGGGTCATCGCCCGCTCGCACTTCAGCGGCGGCCCTTCGGTCACGCCACGCTCCAGAGCCAGGGTCAGCATGTCGCCGGTGACGGTGAAGGGGCCCGCCACCGCACGCTCGACGCCTCCCCCGCCCTCGCCCCAGTCGACGTTGATCGGCTGCGACTGGCACTTCGCCCAGTTCTTCGCCTCCTGGTCGAGGAACGCCCGGGCAGCCGCCTCGTCCGGGAACGCCGCAACCGCCTGCATCACCTGGTGATAGGGCTTTGGTTCCTCGCCGACCACCTGCCCCGCCACCCCGGTGGTCGAGTTCAGATAGGTCGCCTTGTTCAGCACCGCCCACGCGCTCAGGCAATTCAGCGGGGTGGGCGGGGCGACCCGGCCGCCGGTTCCCAACACGGCGAACACCCCGGTGGGCACCATCCCGGACGTCTGCAGCAGACCGTCGAGGTCTGCTGCCGGCAGCAGGAATCCACGCAGCGCGGCAGGGTCGACATTCCCGGGGGCAGCTGCGCTGGGCGCGGTCGGGGTCGGCGTGCCGGACGGCTTGCTCGGCTTCGGCGGCGGCCAGGCGTTCGTGCTGCGCGGGCCCGAGGCGGTGTCGTCATCCTTCCCGGCGGTGAACTCGTAGGCCGCGAACGCGCCGCCGGCGACGACGAGGCCGGCCACGAACGCCGCACCGATCGCCAGCCCGAGCCGACGTCCCTTCTTCTCCGGCTTCGGCGTGACGGTGATCGACTGCGGTGACGCCCCCGGCGGATACCAGCCCGGCGGCTGCTGGAACTGCTGCTGCGGCGCAGGAGGAAAAGGCTGGTGGCCCTGGGCGGCGCCGTACGGCGCCGGCGGCGGACCGGCCGGCCGCTGACGGGCGGGCCAGTCGGCGGTGAAGTCCTCACCCTCGCGACCGCCCGTGCCGCGCGGATCCTGCGTGTTCATCTCACTCGCCCTTCCGGTGGGTTTCGGCACAGCCTTGCATCTCTTTGCTGACGCCGGTGAACGTGACCCCGAGTATGCCAGACCGCATCGGTTAGCGCTTCAGTTTCTCCGACCACAAATTGACGGAACTGTAGCATCCGCGCTGCAGCGGCCCGCTCGGGCAAACATCGCCCCCAAGTCCGGAGGCCGCCAGTAAATCCGCCTGATCTGTGCATACTCCTGAGCAACGGCAGGCCCGCAGCGACCGCCTTGCTGGGTTCACGACGCGGTTTGCGGCTCGAAACCGAAGCGGGTGCTTCATCTTGGCGGATCCGGTGCTACAGTTACGTCGGCACCGGACGAGGTGCGATGAAGATTGCGGAACACACCGACGGGGGGCGCAGGACGGATGACCGACGGCACCGGCGAACCCGATGTTCCCGCCCTGATGATCCACTGCGCTCTCGACGCGGACGCCCACACGGTGCGCCCTGACGACGGCCCGGTGACCATCGGCCGGATCCCACCGGCCCGCATCCTGGTCAACGACCCCCGCATCTCCAGCAAGCACGCCCGCATCGACGCCCTCTCGGGCCACTGGGTGCTCACCGACCTCGGCAGCACCAACGGCACGTACGTCGACGGACACCGCATCGGCGTCACCGCGATCACCGACGGCATGACCGTCCACCTCGGCAACGCCGACGGCATCCCGGTGTCGTTCACCTCGATCGCCGACGCCGATCCGGTCGACGACCCCGAGGACGACCCGGTGGACGCGGTCGACGAGCGCCTCCTGCGTGCCGGTCAGGCCGTCGCCGAGCGGCGCCGCGAGCTCGGGCTGTCGCAACGGGACCTGCTTGCCCTCGGTGTGGCCAAAAGCCAAGGGACACTGGTCAACTTCGAGAACGGCCGCACGTGGCCGCGCAAAAGCAGCCGTGCCCGCCTCGAAGAGGTGCTGAAGTGGCCGCCCGGCACCATCGCCGCCATCGTGGCGGGCGAGTCCGGCGCCCAGCCCGTCGGCGGCGAACCCGCGGACGACAACACCGAGGTCCTGTCCAACACCGTCGAGATGCAGCTGGTGGTCGACGCCGCAGAGATCGGCCTGCACGGGATCAACGCGCGCATCCTCACCCTCCCCGGCCTTCACGACCCCGGCTATGCCGATCAGGTCGGCGAACTGCTCAGCGAACTGCGCAGGCTCGAGTCGATGATCAGCCGGGCCACCCTGGCGGCCACCGCGGGCGCCGACCTGGCGGTGCTGCTCAGCGAGGTCCGTCGTGCCCACACCGATCTCATGGGCCGCGCCGCCAAGGCGCCCGGCGCACCGCTGGGTCCGCGCCTCTACACCGCGCGGCACCGCAGCGAACTGCGCGTCGACGAGATCGCCGCGGCCGCAGGCGTTGACGCGCGCATCGTCACCGCGGCCGAAGCCGACCAGGCCGTCGACGCGGCGGCTGCAGCGGCACTGGAATCGGTGATCGCCACCCTCACCCGGCACTGGAGCGCCTGACATGACATCTCACCGGACGTCGAGGTCTGCCGCCACTCTCGGCGTGCTCGCCCTGTGCACCGCGGCGCTGCTCACCGGCTGCGGGAGCGGTGACACCGTCAAGGGCACCCCCGTGTCGGGCCTCTTCGACCCGTTCGAGGTCGGTGGCCTGCCGGTGACCGACGGCCCCAGCGACGTGCGCGACGGCGCGCCGCCGCCCGTCGGCGAGGTACGCGACACCGACGGCGGCAAGGTCGACCAGCTGATGCTGCTGACCACCAACGACGTCGCCGACTTCTGGCAACAGAACTACGGGTCGCTGCCGGGCGCGTTCCGCCCCGTCCAGAACTTCCTGTCCTACGACTCCCAGAACCCGCAGTCCCCGATGGTGTGCGGGGCCAAGACCTACGAGCGGCCCAACGCGTTCTATTGCCACCGTGAGCGGCTGATCGCCTGGGACCGCGGGCTTCTCGTCCCCGTCGGGGTCAAGTACTTCGGCAAGACATCCGCGGCCGGGCTGATGGCCCACGAGTACGGGCACGCCGTCCAGCGGATGGCCGGGCTGGTCAATCCGCGCACCCCGACCATCGTCTTCGAGCAGCAGGCCGACTGCTTCGCCGGCGCGTACATGCGGTGGGTCGCCGAGGACGGCTCGCCACGATTCACGCTGAGCACCGGCGACGGCCTGAACAAGATCCTCGCCGCCGTCATCGCCTCCCGTGACCCCGTCCTCACCCCCGCCGACGCCGAGATGATCGAAGAGGGGCACGGCACCGCGCTCGACCGGATCACCGCCGCTCAGATCGGCTTCGTGTCCGGCGTCTCCGCCTGCGCCGCCATCGATCTGGACGAGATCTACCAGCGCCGGGGCGACATTCCGATGGTGCTCCAGGTCGACGAGGAGACCGGGTCGGTGAACAGCGGCCAGCTGCCCATCGGCGAGGAGTCGATCGCCTCCCTGGTGGAGACACTCGGCTTCATCTACAAGCCCGAGCAGCCGCCCGCCCTGTCCTTCGACACCACGGCCGAATGTCCCGACGCCACCTCCGCCGCACCGGTGACCTACTGTCCGGCGACCAACACCATCACCGCCGACCTCCCGGCGCTCGAGGAGATGGGCAGGGCCGCCAACGAGGACGACGGCATGATGCTGCAGGGGGACAACACCGCGCTGTCGGCGGTGACGTCGCGCTACATGATCGCCCTGCAGCACCAGCGGGGCCTGGCCCTGGACAGCGCGACCGCCGCGATGCGCACCGCCTGCCTGACCGGCGCCGCCGACCGCGAGATGGTCGAACCGATCACCTTGCCGTCCGGCGGGAACTTCCAGCTGACCGCGGGCGACGTCGACGAGAGTGTCTCAGGTTTGCTCACCAACGGCATCGGCGCCAGCGACGTCAACGGCAACGCGGTGCCCGCCGGCTTCACCCGAATCCTGGCCTACCGCGCCGGCCTGCAGTCCGACGCCGATCGCTGCTTCGACCAGTTCGCGGACGCGTAGACCGATGACGCCGCCAGTGACTCCTGACCTCCGGAGGTACGCGTGACCGACAGAGCAGTGGCAGCTCCGCCGCTGACGGTGTGGCTCGGAGCGGCGATGTACACGTTCCCGGCCGGTCGGGAGGTCACCGTCGGTCGCGGCGATCAGTGCGACATCCGTGTGGACGTGCCCGAACGACAAGCCATCTCGCGCGTCCACGCCGTGCTGCGCTTCGACGGTCAGCAGTGGGTGGCGATCGACAACAAGAGTCGCAACGGCATCTACAGCGGCGGCGCGCGGCAGCCCCAGGTGTTCATCGACGACGACGTCGACGTGAGCCTCGGCGCCCCCGACGGGCCTCGCCTGACCTTCCGCACCGGCAGTCAGCAGCTCAACGTGATCAGCAGTCCGGTCGCGCCGGGTCCGTGGCCGTCGAGCCCGCCGCCGTCGCGGCCCGCCACCGGCGCCATGCCCGCCCC
>NZ_JAUMSQ010000181.1:0-12307 GCF_030519285.1 Mycolicibacterium arseniciresistens | reverse complement strand
GGCGGCTGCCACCGCGGGCCGGTTGCCGGGCCGTACGCCGCCGATCGGCGCCGCGGTCTGCTGCGGTTCGCTTCACCTTCATGCCACTTCCCTTCCGGCAACCTTCTCCAGCGCGCGCAGGCGCACCGGGGCGCTGCGCGGATTGCGCTCGATCTCCTCAGGGGCGGCACGCTCGGCGCCACGCGTCAGTGCGACGAATTCCGGCCCGTGTCCGGGCAGTTCGACGGGCAGCCCGGGTGGCGTGCGCGATGCGGTCGCCTCGGCGAACCGGGTCTTGACGATGCGGTCCTCGAGGGACTGGTAGGCCATCACCACGATGCGCCCGCCGGCGTCCAGCGCGTCCAGCGCGGCGGGCAGCGCGTCGCGCAGCGAGTCCAGTTCGCCGTTGACCGCGATGCGCAGCGCCTGGAACGTGCGCTTGGCGGGATGGCCACCGGTGCGGCGGGCGGGGGCCGGGATGGCTTCGTAGAGCAGTTCCACCAACTCGCCGGTGCTGGTGAACGGAGCACGCGCGCGGCGGCGCACGACGAACTTGGCGATCCGGCCGGCGAACCGTTCTTCGCCGAACTCGCGCAGCACCCGGGCCAGGGCCTTCTCGTCCCAGGTGTTGAGCACCTCGGCCGCGGTCAGCGGGGCGTCGGAATCCATCCGCATGTCCAGGGGCGCGTCGGCGGAGTAGGAGAAACCCCGTTCCGGACGGTCGAGCTGCATCGACGAGACACCGAGGTCGAACAGGAAACCGCGGACATCCGCTGCCCACGAGCCGGATCCGGTCAGGGCGTCGGCGATGCCGTCGTAGCGGGTGCGCACCAGGTGGACCCGGTCGCCGAACGGGGCGAGCCGTTCGCCGGCGATGGCCAGGGCATCCGGATCGCGGTCGAGGCCGATCACCCGTAACTCCGGCAGCAGCGACAGGAGGCGCTCGGAGTGCCCGCCGGCGCCGAGGGTGGCGTCGACGAGCACCGCGCCCGCCCCGTCGGCGCCGCGCCGGGTCAGCGCCGGCATCAGAAGTTCGACGCAGCGGTCCAGCAGGACCGGGACGTGCTCCATCGCCACCCCCGAAGAACCGTTCAGTGAAAGGAGCGCCCCTGCATCGAGGTCCCTGCCCGAGAGCGCGGACCTGGCGTCGGGGAAGTACGCCAGGGCCGGATCGGACAGAGGCCACGATGCACGGGCGACATGCGGACCGGAGGCCGGGTGGTGTCCCCGGCCCGCGGGGGACTCAGATGATGTCGCGCAGAGTTTCATCGGTAGCCGCGGAGAAGTTCTCTTCGTGGGTCTGCTGGTACTCCTGCCAGGCTTGGGCGTCCCAGATCTCCAGGTAGTCAACCGATCCGATCACCACGCACTCTTTGGAGAGGTTGGCGTAGCGACGATGGTCGGCGGACAGGGTGATCCGGCCTTGCGCGTCGGGATGCTGTTCGTCGGTGGCGGCGGCCAGGCTTCGCAGGAAGGCACGTGCCTCCGGGTTGGACCGCGACGCCTGCGACGCCCGCCGCGCGAGCTTCTCGAATTCGTCCCGCGGGTAGACCGCCAGGCTGTGGTCCTGACTCTTGGTCACCATCAGCCCTCCTGCCAGTGCGTCGCGGAACTTGGCGGGCAGTGTGAGCCGCCCCTTGTCGTCGAGCTTCGGCGTGTAGGTGCCCAGAAACATCCGGCCACCTCCCGCCTCGCTCCGATGTGTGCCACTTTACCCCACAATCCCCCACTTTGCTCCAACTAGTGGCTGCTGCGTCGACAATTTCCCCACCCAAGCCCCCCGCGGGCGCTCATCAGGCGATCGGACGACGCCACGTGACCGCCACAGGAGCGCATCAGAGCCGGTCAGCGCATCACAGGGGGGCGGTGGGGCGTGGTGGGGCATACAGCCCGGAACAACCGGAGTCGGCGTGTCGCCGCAGCGCCCGCAGACATGAAAAAGGGGTAGCCCGCAACCGGGCTACCCCTGTGAAACCGACTATTCGGCTACTCGTCGAAGCGACGGCGGAACCGATCCTCCATCCGGCTGGTGAACGAGCCCGACCCCTTCTGCTTCTTCCCCGACCGCGACGGCGCCTCCGGAGCCGTACGGTCGCGCGCACCGGTCACCCGCGGACCGGTGATCGCGAACACCACACCGGCGAACATCAGCACGAAACCGATCACCGAGAGGATCGGGAACGTGCCGATCATGGTCGCCTTGATCGCGACCCCGCAGACCAGAAGGCCCAGACCGACCACGAACAGCGCCGCGCCCTGCAGTCGGCGGCGGGCCGAGGGCGCACGCAGCGTTCCACCCCGCACGCTCGAGGCGAACTTGGGGTCCTCGGCATACAGCGCGCTCTCGATCTGATCGAGCATGCGCTGCTCATGATCGGAGAGTGGCATTCGTCCCTCCTCGCCGGTACGGCCGGTCACGGTGTTCAAAGTCATCCATGCCCGCATTCACGGACACCTAACAGTCATGATACGAGGTCGATCTGAGCCGTACCACCTACTTCGTCGCTCGATTGTATGACGTGCACCGCCATTGGGCTGCCACCACCTCGCCCCGGATAATGGAGGCGACGGTTGAGCACCCTGGAGAGGCGACACATTGGCGACATTTCTGATCGATCTGTCGTCGGACGACATGGCGCGGCGCCTCCCCGACGCGCTCAGCGTGTACGTCGACGCGATGCACTACCCGCGCGGTACCGAGGAGCAACGGGCCTCGATGTGGTTGGAGCACACCCGAAGGCACGGCTGGAAGGCGGTGGCCGCGGTCGAGACCGCCGACGACTCACCGTCGCCGCCCCCCGACGAACTGCAGGCCGCACCGCTGCTGGGGGTGGCCTACGGCTACTGCGGCGCCCCGGACCAGTGGTGGCAGCAGCAGGTGGTCGCCGGGTTGCAGCGGGTCGGCGCCGACCGGTCCCGGATCGCCGACCTGATGACGAGCTACTTCGAGCTCACCGAACTGCACATCGATCCCGGCGCACAGGGCCGGGGCCTCGGCGAGGCGCTGGCCAGGCGATTGCTCGCCGACCGCACCGAGAACCACGTGCTGCTGTCCACCCCGGAGACCAGCGGTGAGGCGAACCGGGCCTGGCGGCTGTACCGCAGGTTGGGGTTCACCGACGTGATCCGCGGCTACCACTTCGCCGGCGATCCACGCCCCTTCGCCATCCTCGGGCGCGCTCTGCCGCTCTAGTCCGCCCGTCGGGCCCACCGGGCAACGTCCGGTCTGGCACGATGACCGGGTGCGCGCCCGCCCGTCCGCAAGTCGCCGAGCCCGTCTGCTGGTGCTCGCCCTGCTGGTGCTGATGCTGCCGATGATGGTGGGTTGTGTGCGCGTGCGCGCCTCGATCACGGTGTCACCGGACGACCGGGTGTCGGGGCAGATCGTCGCCGCCGCCAAGCCGCGCGACGACAACGACAAGGGACCGCAGCTGCTCAACAGCCTGCCGTTCGCCACCAAGGTCGCGGTCACCGAGTACGAGCGCGACGACTACGTGGGCTCACAGGCGGTGTTCTCCGACCTCACCTTCGCCGAACTGCCCCAGCTGGCCAACATGAACCGCGACGCGGCCGGCGTCGACATCTCCCTGCGCCGCGCGGGCGACCTGGTGATCCTCGAGGGCCGCGTCGACCTGACCTCCCTGAGCGATCCGGAGGCCGACGTGTCGCTCTCGGTGTCGTTCCCCGGCGAGGTCACCTCGACGAACGGCGACCAGCTCAGCGCCGAGATCGTCGAGTGGAAGCTCCGCCCCGGGGTGGTCACCACGATGAACGCGCAGGCCCGCTACACCGACCCGAGCGCCCGCTCGTTCACCGGCGCCGCCATCTGGCTGGGCCTGGCGTCGATGGTGGTGGCCGGCATCGTCGGCGCACTGGCCTGGACGAGCCGCGACCGCTCGCCCCGCTTCGGCGAGGAGCCCGCCAACGACGCCTGACCGGCGCGAGGCGCCGACGTGCGCCTGGCTTGCCGGGAAACCCCCGACACGCTCTACTCTTAGTGCACTCGGGGGCGAGATCATCACATGAGAAAGGGGTGCCCGCTGAGCGTGGATGCCGCGGCACCGTCAGCCGTCGAGCTGGCCCGTGCCGTCACCGACCAACTGCGGGACTATCTCCGGGACCGCCGCCGGGACAGCGCCTACATCGGCACCGAATACGCCGAGCTGACCGCCGCGCTGGAGGAGTTCGTCCTGCGCGGAGGCAAACGGGTCCGCCCGGCGTTCGCCTACTGGGGCTGGCGCGCGGTGGCGGGCCGCGATGCCGACCCCGGGATCCTCCGGCTGTTCGCCGCGCTGGAACTGCTGCACGCCTGCGCGCTGGTGCACGACGACGTCATCGATGCCTCGGCGACCCGCCGCGGCCTCCCGACCGTGCACCGGCTCTTCGCCGAGCGGCACCGCGGACAGAACTGGCACGGCTCCGACGAGCAGTTCGGCCTGTCGGCGGCGATCCTGCTCGGCGACCTCGCGCTGGTGTGGGCCGACGACATCGTCGCCACCGTCGACCTGCCGCACGACGCGCACCGGCGGGTGCAACGCGTCTGGGCCGACATCCGCACCGAGGTGCTCGGCGGGCAGTACCTCGACATCGTCGCCGAGGCCGGCGGCGCGGACTCGGTGGCATCGGCGATGACCGTCAACACCTACAAGACGGCGTCCTACACCGTGTCGCGGCCGTTGCAGATGGGCGCCGCCGCGGCAGCCGACCGTCCCGACGTGCAGACGATCTTCCACGAGGTGGGCACCGACCTCGGGGTGGCCTTCCAGCTCCGCGACGACGTGCTCGGGGTGTTCGGCGACCCCGCCGTCACCGGCAAGCCCTCCGGGGACGACCTGCGCTCGGGCAAGCGCACGGTGCTGGTGGCCGAGGCCGTCGAGCTCGCCGAGCGCACCGACCCGGTGGCGGCCAAGCTGCTCAGGACGTCGATCGGCACGAACTTGTCCGACGCCCAGGTGCGCGAGCTGTGTCAGGTCATCGAGTCCGTCGGCGCGCTGGCGGCGGTCGAGGAGCGCATCGAGCTGCTCACCCGTCGCTCGCTGGAGCGACTGGCCGCCGCACCGATCGACGCGCAGGCGAAGACCGGATTGGCCGAGCTCGCGAGATCGGCCGCCAACCGGTCCGCCTGACAGCATGACGACCGATACGGGAACTCCGGGAAGTCCTGCGGGACAGCACTTCTCTCGGCTGGCCGCATTCGCCTCATCGGGCGCGGCGCGGCCTGCACTGCTCGGTTGCCTCGGCGCCGCACTGATCACCATCGGCGCGCTCGGCGCGGGCAGCACCAGGCTGCACGACCCGCTGCTGGAGTCACTGCACCTGTCGTGGCTGCGGTTCGGGCATGGCCTCGTGCTGTCGTCGCTGCTGCTGTGGGGCGGGGTGGCGGTGATGCTGATCGCGTGGCTGTGGCTGGGTAGGCGGGTGATCGACGGGGATGTCTCCGAGTACACGATGGTCGCGACCACGGGCTTCTGGATCGCCCCGCTGCTGCTGAGCGTGCCGGTGTTCAGCCGTGACACCTACTCCTACCTGGCTCAGGGTGCCCTGCTGCGCGACGGCTTCGACCCGTACCTGGTTGGCCCGATCGAGAACCCCAACCCGCTGCTGGACAACGTGAGTCCGATCTGGACCACCACCACCGCACCGTACGGTCCGGCGTTCATCCTGATCGCCAAGTTCGTCACCCTGCTCGTCGGGGACGACGTCATCGCGGGCACCATGCTGCTGCGGCTGTGCATGCTGCCGGGGTTGGCACTGCTGATCTGGGCGGCGCCGCGGGTCGCCCGCCATGTCGGGGCCAACGGCCCGGCGGCCCTGTGGATCTGTGTGCTCAACCCGCTCGTGGTCATCCACCTGATGGGTGGGGTGCACAACGAGATGCTGATGGTCGGGCTGATGGTCGCGGGCATCGCGCTGACGTTCGGTGGCCGCCCGGTCTGGGGCGTCGCCCTGATCGCGCTCGCGGTGGCGGTCAAGGCGACCGGCGGACTGGCACTCCCGTTCATGGTGTGGGTGTGGATGCGTCAGCTGCAGGACCGTCGCGGGTACCGGCCGCTGCGCGCCTTCGCCGCCGCCACCGCCGCGTCGTGCGCCATCTTCGTCGCGGTGTTCGCGGTGGTGTCCGCACTGGCCGGCGTCGGCCTTGGCTGGCTGACCGCGCTCGCCGGATCGGTGAAGATCATCAACTGGCTCACCCTGCCGACCGCGGCGGCCCAACTGGTCAACGTGATCGGCGGACTGTTCCTGCCGGTGAACTTCTACGCCGTGCTGGACGTCACCCGCATCATCGGGATCGCGATCATCGCGATCTCACTTCCGCTGCTGTGGTGGCGGTTCCGCCACACCGACCGCGAGGCACTCGTCGGCATCGCCGCGGTGATGGCGGTGGTGGTGCTGTTCGTGCCCGCAGCGCTGCCCTGGTACTACACCTGGCCGCTCGCCGTGGTGGCAGCGCTGGCGCAGAGCCGGCCCGCCATCGCGCTCATCGCGGGCTTCTCCACGTGGATCATGGTGATCTTCAAACCCGACGGCGCCCACGGCATGTACTCATGGGCGCACGTGCTGCTCGCCACGGCATGCGCTGTGGTGGCGTGGTATTCGCTCTATCACCCCGACCGGCGGCCGGGTCAGTACGCCATCGCCTGGGCGCGGCGCACCACCTCGCGGGCCTGATGTGACCGCAGCGCGTCCACCGGCCGCGCGTTGGTCTGCCGCTCGGTGCTGCCGTCGCGACTGATGGTCAGCGACGGGTCGGGGGTGAACAACCACCGCACGATCTCGGTGTCGCGGTACCCCCCGTCGTGCATCACCACCAGCAGCCCGGGCAGCGGCTTGATCACCTGCCCGGAGTCGTCGAAGAACACCTTGGGCACCACCACGGTGCCGCCGCGGCGGACGGCGATGAGGTGGCCCTCCCGCAGGTGCTGATGGACTTTGGTCACCGGAATGCCGAGCATCGATGCGACGGCGGGCAGGTCGTAGACGGCCTCGTCGGGCTCCAACACATCGTCAGCGGCCGGAATGCTGCTCACGGCATCGAGTCTAGGGCCAAACGGGACTCGTAACATGTGTTCGGTGGAGCCCTACCCCCAGCACTCGGATCCGCTCGTCGGCACCGTGCTGGACGGGCGCTACCGCGTCGACGCCCCGATCGCGGCCGGCGGGATGTCGACGGTGTACCGCGGCCTCGACGAGCGGCTGGACCGGCCGGTGGCGCTGAAGGTGATGGAGTCCCGGTACGCGGGCGATCAGCACTTCCTGACCCGGTTCCAGCGGGAGGCCCGTGCCGTCGCACGGCTCAAGGGCGACGGCCTGGTCGCCGTTTACGACCAGGGCATCGACCGCGGCCACCCGTTCCTGGTGATGGAGCTCGTCGAGGGCGGCACCCTTCGCGAGCTGCTGCGCGAGCGCGGCCCGATGCCGCCGCACGCCGCCGCCGCGGTGCTGGCGCCGGTGCTGTCCGGGCTGGCCGTCGCCCACCGGGCCGGTCTGGTGCACCGCGACGTCAAACCGGAGAACGTGCTGATCTCCGACGACGGCGAAGTCAAGATCGCCGACTTCGGCCTGGTCCGCGCGCTCGCCGAGGCGAAGATCACCTCGACGAGCGTCATCCTCGGCACCGCGGCCTACCTCTCGCCCGAGCAGGTCGCCTCCGGTGACTCCGGGCCGCGCAGCGACGTCTACGCCGTCGGCGTGCTCGCCTACGAGTTGCTGACCGGAGACACCCCGTTCACCGGCGACACCGCACTGGCGGTGGCCTACCAGCGGATGGACCACGACGTCGCTCCGCCGAGTTCGGCGATCGCGGGCGTGCCGCCGCAGTTCGACGATCTGGTGCTGCGGGCGACCGCGCGTGACCCCGCACAGCGCTACGCCGACGCCCAGGACATGGGCGACGACCTCGCCGACATCGCCGACGAGTTGCGGCTGCCTGCCTTCCGGGTGCCGGTGGCAAGGAATTCGGCGGCGCACGCGTCGGCCACCCGTGCGCACACCCGCGCGCCGGTCACCGCCGCCTCGCCCGCACCGCCGCGTCAGCCCACTCGCGAACTCACCCGCGGCCCCGACGACTGGCCTGCGGAACCTAGCCACGACGACGAATACGCCTCGGTCGCAGACCATTTCGCCGGAATCCCGATCGACGAGTTCTACTGGGCCAGGCAACGGGCCAGGCGGACCCTGCTGTTCTGGGTGATCGCGGTGCTCACCCTCACCGGCATGCTCGGCGCCGCCGCCTGGACGCTGGGCAGCAACCTGCCCGGGCTGCTCTAGTCGCGCAGCATCTCCGCCACGAGGAACGCCAGCTCCAGGCTCTGCTGGGTGTTCAGTCGCGGATCGCACGCGGTCTCGTAGCGGCCGGCGAGGTCGGTGTCGGAGATGTCCTGCGCGCCGCCGAGACATTCGGTGACGTCCTCACCGGTGATCTCGACGTGGATGCCGCCGGGATGGGTGCCCAGCGCCCGGTGCACCTCGAAGAAGCCCTGCACCTCGTCGACGATGCGGTCGAAGTGGCGGGTCTTGTAGCCGGTGGATGACTCGTGGGTGTTGCCGTGCATCGGATCGCACTGCCAGATCACCCGGTGACCGGTGGCCTGCACCTTCTCGATGATCGGCGGGAGCAGGTCGCGCACCTTGTGGTTGCCCATCCTGGTGACCAGCGTCAGCCGGCCCGGCACGTTGTGCGGGTCCAGCCGCTCGACGTACTCGACGGCCATCTCGGGCGTGGTGGTCGGGCCGAGCTTGACACCGATCGGGTTGGCGATCGTCTCGACCAGCCCGATGTGGGCGCCGTCGAGCTGACGGGTGCGCTCGCCGATCCACACGTAGTGCGCGGACAGGTCGTAGAGCCGCGGTTCGGGATCGCCGGCCGGGAAGTCGGTGGACAACCGCAGCATCGCCCGCTCGTAGTCGAGCACCAGGGCCTCGTGGCTGGCGTAGATCTCGGCGGTCTGCAGGTTCGGGTCCTTGACGCCGCAGGCGTTCATGAACCGCAGGCCGCGGTCGATCTCACCGGCCAGTGCCTCGTAGCGGGCCCCGGCGCGCGAGGTGCGGACGAACTCGCGGTTCCAGTCGTGGACCAGGTCCAGCGACGCGAGGCCGCCGGAGGTCAGCGCCCGCACCAGGTTCATCGCGGCGCTGGCGTTGGCGTAGGCACGCACCAGCCGCGAGGGGTCGTGCTCACGCAACGCCGCGTCGGGGGCGAAGCCGTTGACCATGTCACCGCGGTAGGACCGCAGCCCCAGCGCGTCGATGTCGGCCGACCGCGGCTTGGCGTACTGGCCGGCGATGCGGGCCACCTTGATCACCGGCATGCTGGCGCCGTAGGTCAGCACCACCGCCATCTGCAGCAGCGTGCGGATGTTCGCGCGGATGTGCGGTTCGGTGTTGTCGGCGAAGGTCTCCGCGCAGTCACCGCCCTGCAGCAGGAACGCCTCGCCGCGAGCGACGTCGGCGAGCAGGCTCTTGAGCCGCTCGATCTCCGACGGCACGGTGATCGGCGGAACGCTCTCCAGCACCGTTCGCATCGCCTTGGCCGTGCCGGGATCCCAGCTGGGTTGCTGGACGGCCGGCCGGGCCAGCGCGGTGTCGAGCCGTCGCCGCAGGTCCTCGGGCAGCGGCGGCAGGTCTGGGAGCTGGTCGATGGGTACGTCGACGGTCCAGTTCACCTGTCCATGGTAACCGGGCCGCGCATCGGAATTTACGCGGTCGACTGCAGGTCAGCCCGGCGGACGACGGTCGAGGCCGGTCATCGTCTGGAAGCGCAGCAGGTTGTGCCGCGCGTCGACCAGCGCATCGTGGGCGTCACGCGGCCGGGGCGGCATCCGCGGCGACCCGCGTTCCTCCCAGAACTGGCGCAGTTCGCGGGTGAACCGCGGCATCGCAGGCGGCAGGCTGGTCATCGGCCCCCACAGCTGGCAGAGCACCACGTGGTCGTACGCGCCGACCCACGCCCACAGTTCGATCGTGTCGTCGCCGTCGATGCCGAAGAAGTCCTCGAGCTCGGCGCGGATCTGCCGCCGTGACCGCCACAGCGGCGACGCCGGCGACGGCAGCTTGGGCAGTACGTGCTTGCGCACCCAGCTGCCGGCCCGGTCGGGATCGAATTCCGTTGAGATGGCGTAGTACTCGCGGCCGTCCTCGGCCGCGACACCGATCGAGATCAGCTCGATCGTGTGGCCGTTGTCGATGAACTCGGTGTCGTAGAAGTACCGCATCAGGCGACCCGCCCGTGGTCGCCCGCGGGCCTGATCGCCGGACCGGGTACCGGCGCCGGGGCGGCGTGGATCTCGCGGTCGAGTTCGGCGTCGACCTTGGCGTCCTCCGGAAACTGCGGTTCGCCCGCGACGACATGCTGCAACCACAGCTTGGCCTGCACCACGGGCCGCCGCAACCGGCGCTCGCGCTCGAGGGCGCGATGCATCTTGCGCGGCCGGTCGGTGTAGCGCCACCTTGCCCACGGGGCGTGCGGCCGCGACAGCCGGATCGCGCCGACGAACAGCAGCGGGGTGATGAACATGCCCACCAGCCCGGTCCACACCTTGCCTTTGAACAGCACGATCATCGCAAGCCCCAGGGTCAGCACCGCCATCGCGATCACCAAGGCCCGCGCCGCCAGGGAGTGGTCGTCGCGCCAGATGCCGATGTCGAAGAACGACAGCGGGTTGAACCCCACCACCAGCAGGCCGGCCACCGCGACCGCGGCGAAGACGGCATCGACCGACGTGCGGCCGTCCTCGGACCAGTACACGTCGGACAGATGCAGGATCAGCGCGAACTCGTCGAGCACCAGCGCCGCGCCGACGCCGAAGCCGATGGCCGCGACGGTGAATTCGGGTACTCCCCCGTTCACCGCCAGCGTCACCATGGCGATACCGGAGATCATCACCAGGATCACGCCGATCACCACGTGGTGGATGTGCAACCCGCTGCCGCCCGTGGAGATGTTGCGGGGCTGCCACCACTTGCGGGGTGCATCGTTGTCCGCGTTGCGGCGGATGTAGCGGACGATCGTGCGGGTCACGAAGAACGTGAGGATGAATGCGACCAGACAACACACCAGCGGCAGGCGCTCCCGGGTGACTCCCGCGGTGACGAAGTCCAGATCGAAGGTCACGTGCACGCAGAAAACTTACGCCGACCTGCGCGCCGAATTCGGTGTCGGGTCCGGCATGGCTTCCCGGCGCGCCGTTGCCCACCGATAGTCTGTTCGGCGACATGAGTACTCGGCAGTCGCCCGGTGGGGCTGGTTGGGCTCCCACCATCGCGTGGCGGCTGTTCCAGTTGTTGACCCTCGCCGCCCTGGGCTGGGCCGGGTGGCGGCTGCTGGGCCACGTCCCCTACCGCATCGACGTCGACGTCTACCGGATGGGCGGCCGGGCCTGGCTCGACGGCCGGCCGCTGTACGCCGACGGGGCGATGTTCGCCACCGAGGGCGGTCTCGACCTGCCGTTCACCTACCCGCCGCTGTCCGCCATCGCGTTCGCCCCGTTCGCGTGGCTGTCGCTGTCCGCGGCGAGCATGGCGATCACGGCCACCACGCTGGTGCTGCTGATCGTGTCGACCACCATCGTGCTCACCCGGCTCGAGGTCTGGCCGGACACCACGGTCACGCCGGAGCCCGCGTGGCTGCGCAGGGCCTGGCTGGCGGCCGCCCTGGTGGCGCCCGCCGTCGTCTACCTCGAACCGATCCGGGCCAACTTCGACTTCGGGCAGATCAACGTCGTCCTGATGACGCTGGTGATCGCGGACTGCGTGCCGCGGCGCACCCCGTGGCCGCGTGGCATGCTGCTCGGCTTGGCGATCGCGCTCAAGCTGACGCCCGCGGTGTTCCTGCTGTACTTCCTGTTGCGCCGCGACGCCCGCGCACTGCTCACCGCCGCGGCGTCCGTCGTGGTGGCCACCCTGGTCGGATTCGCGCTGGCCTGGCGGGACTCGATCGAGTACTGGACCGAGACGGTGAGCAACACCGACCGGATCGGCGCCGCCACCCTGAACACCAACCAGAACATCGCAGGCGCGCTGGCCCGCCTCGGCCTTGGCGACGACGTCCGGTTCGCGGTGTGGACGGCGTGCTGCTTCGCGGTGCTCGGGCTGACGGTGTGGGCGGGGCGGCGGCTGCTGAACGCCGGGGAACCGGTGCTCGCCCTGATCTGCGTGGCGATGTTCGGGCTGGTGGTGTCACCCGTCTCCTGGTCACACCACTGGGTGTGGGTGCTGCCTGCCGTGCTGGCCACCGGCGTGACCGCCGTCCGGCGCAGGTCGGCGGCGCTGGCCGCGGTCTCGGCGGCCGGGGTGGCGCTGGTGGTGTGGACGCCGATCACGCTGATGCCCG
>NZ_JAUMSQ010000180.1:0-6904 GCF_030519285.1 Mycolicibacterium arseniciresistens | reverse complement strand
TGGCCACCGGCGTGACCGCCGTCCGGCGCAGGTCGGCGGCGCTGGCCGCGGTCTCGGCGGCCGGGGTGGCGCTGGTGGTGTGGACGCCGATCACGCTGATGCCCGCGCACCGCGAGGCGGCGGCCTCGCTGTGGCGCCAGCTGGCCGGTGGGTCCTACGTGTGGTGGGCGCTCGCGGTCATCGTGGTGACGGGGATGCTGCGAGCCTCCGCGGCGGCGGACCCGGCCGGGTCGACGCCCGACGCGGCACCGGTCCCGGCCGCGAACTGACTCAGCCCGCGGCGGCCTCAGGAATGCGGGCGGCCGGCGGTGTCTCGGTGTCTGCCGTGCCCTCCTTGACGTCGGCCGCATAGAGGTCCACGTACTCCTGGCCGCCCAGCTGCATCAGCTCGTACATCACCTCGTCGATGACCGCACGCTCGATGAACCGGTTGCCTGCCAGGCCCTCGAACCGGGTGAAGTCCATCGGCTTGCCGAATTTCACCTGCACGCGTCCGAAGTGCCAGAACTTGCTGCCGGGCGGGTTGACCACGTCGGTGCCGATCAACGCGACGGGGATGACGGGGATCCCGGTCTCCAGCGCCACCCGGGCCAGCCCGGTCTTGCCCTTGTAGAGCCGGCCGTCCGGCGAGCGGGTGCCCTCCGGGTACATGCCGAGCACTTTGCCGTCGTTGAGTATCCGCACCGCGGCGCTCAGGGCGTCCTTCGCAGCGTCGGCGTCGGTGCGGTCGATCGGCACCTGGCCGGCGGCGGTGTAGAACCAGCGCTGGAACCAGCCCTTCAGCCCCGTGCCGGTGAAGTACTCGGCCTTGGCCAGGTAGGTGATGCGACGCTTGACCACGAGGCACTTGTAGAAGCTGTCCGCGACCGCCAGGTGGTTACTGGCCAGGATGCACGCGCCTGAGGTCGGAACATGCTCGAGCCCTTCGACTTTCGGGCGGCCGAGCAACGACAGCAGTGGGCCCATGAAGACGTACTTAAAGAGCCAATACCACATGGATCCTCCCCATCGGACGCACCTGACGGTGCTCGGCGACAACTTTACCCAGGCACTGTGGAACGGACCACAGCACGGGACGTCACTCCTCGACGGTGACGGGGATGTGCTGATAGCGACCGGGTGCGGGCTGGTCCGGCGGCGGCCCCTGCGGCGCCGAACCCGGTGGCGGCGGAGGCCGGTCGGGGTCCGGCGGGGGGCCCATGTCCTCGACCACGGCACGCACCACCGTCAGCAACGCCGTGCTGTGCTCGGCGACCACGCTCAGCAGTGGGTGTTCCTCGCCGCTGACCAGGGCCGCGAGTGCGCACACCGGGCACCACACCTGCTGGCACGCGCCCGGCGTTCCGCTCGACGTCGCCCGTGCGGCCAGCAGCCGCACCGCGGGATCGAGGCGGTCGAGCACGGCCTGGGCGAGTGCCCGCAATTCGGGCGCCAGGTTCTGGTGTCGCCGCCCGGCGGCGCCGGTGTCGGACTCGCTCACGCCGGCCACACCTCCGGGTTCGGTCGGAATCGCACCGTCAGCTCATGGCCCCGCAGCTGCGCATCGGTCACGATGCACCGCCGCAGAACCGATGCCAGCCGTACGCGGCGCCGCATACCGCCGGCGCCGATGATCAGGTCGTCGTCGACCCGGCCCAACGACAGTCCGCCGGTGTCGATTGCAGGCAACTCTAGTCGCAGTCGGTACACCGCTTCGAGGCCGCTGCCGGATTCCCGGTCGACCACCGGCCGCAGCGGCCCCGGCGGTGCTGACCCGTCACGGCGCCGGGCGCCCTCGAGCAGTTCACCGAGGGCCTTCGGTCCGATCGGCTCCCCGGGCAGATGGGGCACCAGCACGAGCGCGACGTCGCCTACCGCCGCGTCGAGCTCGTCGAGCACCGCCCGCTGCTCGCCGATCCGCGCCGCGTACCACTCGAACGCCGGGTGCTCGGGCAGGTTGCGGTATTCGAACGAGTCGTCGCGCACCAGGTACTGGTTGACCACCAGCTCGGCGACCCGCACACCCATGAGCGCCAGCGAGCCGAGGGTGCGGACCGCCTCGGCGGCCACCACCCGTTCGGCGGTCAGCACCAGGTGTGCGCTGACCCGCGAGCCGTCGGACAGCAGCGAACTCAACTCGCGGGTGGCGGCGTCGATGCGTTCGACCAGTGCGATGACGGCGGTGGTCGCCGCGTCGTCGGCGGCGGTGGACAACCTCCGGTGGCGGGGCCAGGCCCGTTCCAGATAGAGGCCGAAGGTGGCGGGCAGGGTGAGCATCCGCAGCGCGTCGGCCGTCGAGGCGCAGTCCACCACGACGTGGTCCCAGGTGCCCTCGGCGGCCAGCTCGCCGACCTCGTGCAGGCCGAGCACCTCCTGCACCCCCGGCAGCGCCGAGAGTTCTTCGGGGGCAAGCTCTCCGAGATCCGAGTCGGGGAACCGCGCGGCGACGGCGGAGGCGACGTCACGCCAGCGCTCACTCAGCAGGGCGAGGGTGTCGAGCGCCAGCGCGTCGAGGAATCCGCCTGCGTCGCCGGTGTCCAGTTCGGCGAGCACCCGGGTGGGCTCGCGGCGTCCGGTGGGCACCACCACGGCGCCGAGCACGTCGCCGGTGGAGTGGGCCTGGTCGGTCGAGACGACGAGCACCCGCAGGCCTGCACGCGCGTCGCGCACCGCGGTCGCCGTGGCCAGCGTCGACTTGCCCACTCCCCCCTTGCCGACGAAGAGACTGATGCGGGCGGGGGTGGCCGGTGGCCGGTCACTCAGGTCAGTCAGCCTCGACTCGTTTCTTGAGGTCCTTCAACGCGGTGTCGGTCAGCCGGCGCTCCGCCTTGCGCTTGAGCAGACCGATCATCGGGATCACCAGGTCGACCGACAGTTCGTAGGTGACGTCCGTGCCGGTTCCCTTGGGCGTCAACCGGTACGCGCCCTGCAGCGCCTTGAGCAGGGAACTCGACACCAGCGTCCAGGTCACCGACGTGCGGTCGGACGGCCACTCGTAGGCCAGCACCATGGTGTCCTTGAGCACGGCCGCGTCGAGCACCAGCCGTGCGGTCTTCGGATTGCCCTTCGCGTCGGCTTCGAGAACCTCGGCTTCCTTGTACTCGGCAACCCAGTCCGGATACGAGCCGATGTCGGCGATCACGTCCATCACCGTCGTCGGATCGGCATCGATGTAGATCGTCTGTGCCGTTCTGTCCGCCACCTGCACCCTCCTCGGCACGAAATCTACCCCGGCCACCTCGTCCCAACCGCGCGGCCGGGAAGAGGACTATGAAGTCTGCCGGGGCAGCCCCACCGGCCGCGACGCCTCGAGCGTCTGTTTGACCTCGAACGCCATCTTCTTACCGGCGACGCGGCGTTGATGATTGAGCTTGGCCAGATTCATCCTGGCCAATTGCCACGCCGCGACTCCCGACGGTTCGGCGTGCACGAAGTAGTGCAGGATCACCCCGTCCAGCGCCGGCTCCAGCCATACCTCCATGGTCCCGGTCAGCGCGCCGGTCACGGTCCAGCGGTGCCCCTGCGCGCCGCGGTCCTCGACGACGGTGAGCCGCAGATCCGGCCACCACCGCCGCCAGGCCGCCGGATCGGCGACGGCGCGGCCGACGTCGGCCGGGTCTGCCGCCACGAAGGTCTCGTCGGCGATCTGGATGCTGTTCATCGCCTTCAAGCTTCACATATGCTCCTCCGCCGGGCCGGGTCGGCCGACTAGGCTGAGGCCGCACATCAGCAAGCCGAGAGCCGGGAGGCCAGCACCGTGCGCGAGTTCAGCGTTCCTGCCGAGTTCACCGTCGACGAGCACGACAGCGTCGTCGGTGTCGTGTTCGCCCACGAGCGCGACGATCCCGACCACGTCATCTTCAGCCGCCTCGTCGACGGCGCCTGGGTCGACGTGACCTGCGCTGCGGCCGCCGACCAGATCCGGTCCACCGCCCTGGGTCTGATCGCCAGGGGTGTCAAGCCCGGCGACCGGGTGGCGCTGCTCTCGGCGACCCGGTACGAGTGGACGATCATCGACCTGGCCATCCTGGCCGCCGGCGCGGTGACGGTGCCGATCTACGAGACCTCCTCGGCCGAGCAGGTGCGTCACGTGCTGTCGGATTCCGGCGCGGTCGCGGTCTTCGCCGAGACCGACGCCCACGCCGACAAGATCGACCAGTTCGCCGGCGAGCTGTCCCAGCTGCACACGGTGCTGCGCATCGACGGCGCCGAGCCCGCGCTGCCCGCGCTGGCGCAGGACGCCACGACGGTGGACGCCAAGGAACTCTCCGACCGGCTCGCGGCGATCTCCTCAGCCGATCCAGCCACGCTGATCTACACGTCGGGGACCACCGGCCGGCCCAAGGGCTGCCAGCTGACCCACGCCAACCTGCTCTACGAGATCCGGGGCGCCAAGGCGTGCTTCCCCGATCAGCTCGCCAAGGGCGAACGCATGCTGGTGTTCCTGCCGCTGGCCCACGTGCTGGCGCGCGCCATCACGATCGCCGCGTTCACGAGCAAGGTGACACTCGGCTTCACCAGCGACATCAAGAACCTGGTGCCGTTGTTCGGCGTGTTCAAGCCGACGCTGGTGGTGTCGGTGCCCAGGGTGTTCGAGAAGGTCTACAACACCGCCGAGCAGAACGCCCGCAGCGACGGCAAGGGCCGCATCTTCGAGATCGCGGCCAACACGGCGATCGAGTGGAGCAAGGCGCACGACGGCAAGGGCCCCGGCCTGGTGTTGCGGGCCAAGCACGCGGTGTTCGACCGGCTCGTCTACGGCAAGCTGCGCGCTGCGCTCGGTGGGGACTGCCGCGCCGCGATCTCCGGCGGCGCCCCCCTCGGCGCCCGGCTCGGCCACTTCTACCGCGGCGTCGGGCTGACGATCTACGAGGGCTACGGCCTCACCGAGACCAGTGCGGCGATCACGGTCAACCGGGTCGGCGACATCAAGATCGGCTCGGTCGGGAAGTTGTTGCCCGGCAACAGCATGCGCCTCGGCGAGGACGACGAGCTGCTGGTCAAGGGCGGCGTCGTGTTCAGCGGCTACTGGAACAACCAGGAGGAGACCGACAAGGTCTTCTCCGACGGCTGGTTCCACACCGGTGACCTCGGCGCGTTCGACGAGGACGGCTTCCTGACGATCGTCGGACGCAACAAGGAGATCATCGTCACCGCGGGCGGCAAGAACGTCGCGCCCGCGGTACTCGAGGACCAGCTGCGTGCACATCCGCTGATCAGTCAGGCGATGGCCGTCGGGGACGCCAAGCCGTTCGTGGGTGCGCTGATCACCATCGACCCGGAGGCCTTCGACGGGTGGAAGGGGCGCAACGGCAAGGACAGCGGCGCCTCCGTCGGCGACCTCACCGACGACCCGGACCTGGTCGCCGAGATCGATTCGGCGGTCAAGGAGGCCAATCAGGCGGTCTCGAAGGCCGAGGCGATCCGCAAGTTCCGCATCCTGTCCGTCGACTTCACCGAGGACACCGGCGAACTGACCCCGACCCTGAAGGTCAAGCGCAAGGTGGTGGCGGAGAAGTTCGCCACCGACATCGAGGCGCTCTACGGGTCCGGTTAGAGCAGTCCGGCCAGCCGGCGGCCCTGGGTGCGCCACTGCCACTGGTCGACGACCCAGCTCCGGCCCGCGGCCCCCATCGCGGCGGCCCGGACGGGGTCGGCCAGCAGGTCGCTGACCGCCGAGGCGATCTCGTCGATGTCGCGGCCGTCGACCACCGTCCCGGTCTGGCCGTCGCGCACGGTCTCCGGGGCGCCGCCGGACCGCCCGGCCACCACCGGGACGCCGGTCGCCGAGGCCTCCAGGTAGACGATCCCCAGCCCCTCCACGTCGAGGCCCGCGCCGCGGGTGCGGCACGGCATCGCGAAGACGTCGGCCATCGCGTGGTGGGCCGGGAGTTCGGCGGCGGGCACCCCGCCGGTGAACACGACGTGGTCGGTGACGCCGTGCCGGACGGCCAGCTGCTCGAGGGCGTCCCGGTGCGGGCCGCCGCCGACGATCACCAGCGCCGCACCCGGTACGCGCCGCCGCACCTCGGGCAGTGCCCGGATCAGCATGTCCTGGCCCTTTCGCGGGACCAGCCGCGACAGGCAGACCACCACGGGCCGGTCGGCCAGGCCGTAGCGGGCACGCAGTTCCGCGCGCGCGGCCGAGTCGGGTGTGAACCGGTCGGTGTCGACGCCCGGCGGGAGGTGCTCCAGTGCGGCGGCGGGACCGAACGCCGATGCGAACCGCCCTCTGGTGTACTGGCTGACGTAGGTCACCACGTCGGTGCCGTCGCCGATGCGGCGCAGCGCCGTTCGGGCCACCGGCAGCATCGACCAGCCCACCTCGTGACCGTGCGTGCTGGCCAGCACACGGCCTGCGCCGGCCCGCCGCGCCAGCGGCGCCAGCAGTGCCAGCGGCGCCGCGGCGCCGAACCACACGGTCTCGATGTCGTGGCGCCGGATCAGCGCCCGCATCCTGGCCGCCACCGACGGCTCGGGCAGCATCAGCGTGGTGGGATGCCGGACCACCTCGTAGCCGGCCGCGCGGTCGTAGTCCTGCGATCCCGACCACGTCGGCGCGTACACGGTCAGCGTGTGCGAACCGGCCGCCACCAGTTGTGCCACCAGCTCCTCGAGGTAGGCCTGGATGCCGCCGCGGCGGGGCGGGAAGTCGTTGGTGACGAGCAGGACCCGGGTCACCGCGCCTGCCACGCTCGCCAGCCGGCCTCCACCTCGGGCAGGCTCTGTCCGAGGGTGTCGCGGACCGCCGTCGCGACGTCCGGGTGTCCCGGGCCGCAGGCGCGCAGGTACAGCGCGCGCAGCGCCGCGATTCCGTGCCGGTCGGCGACGTAGCGGCTGAACAGCCACGCCCGGTCGTACGCGAGCGAGCGCACCGGCCCGGCCGTGTCCAGATCGGTGTCGGTGGGCAGCCGGGCGGGCACGT
>NZ_JAUMSQ010000018.1:0-16391 GCF_030519285.1 Mycolicibacterium arseniciresistens | reverse complement strand
GGCCGGCCGCGCCCCGGAGGCACCGGTGCCCGCCGGCGCGGTACCGCCGGGTCCCGTTGGACCGCAGCAGTTGTCGGCGGCCAAGGCGCAGGCACTGCAGGAAGTCGAGACCGCGCTCTCGGCGGCCCGCGAGGCGCAGCGCAGCGGTGACTTCGCCCAGTACGGCGAGGCACTGCAACGCCTCAACGACGCGATGACCGAATACAACAACGCGCGCTGACCCGCGCGAACGGCCCACATAAGCTCGACCGGTGCACTATCGCCTGCTCGGACCCCTGCAGGTGGTCCGCGCCGGTGCGCCGGTCGAGCTGGGTCCGCCCAAACAACGCGCCGTGCTGGCCGTGCTGCTGCTCGCCCACGGCCGGGTGGTGTCGGTGGACCGGCTCGTCGACGCGGTCTGGGGGGACGACGCGCCGGGCAGTGCGACGGCCGGGCTGCAGGCCTACATCTCGAACCTCCGCCGCGCGCTGCGTGACGACCCGCAGGCGTCGCCGATCGTGCGTCAGCCACCCGGCTACTTTCTCGACATCGACGCCGACAGTGTGGATCTGGCGGTGTTCGCGAGGCGGTGCGCCGAGGTGGCCGGCGCGGTCGAGGCCGCTGACTGGACGGCGGCGCTGGACGTCGCCGACGCGGCGATGGCGCTGTGGCGCGGCCCGTTCCTCGCCGACCTGAGCGATCAGCCGTGGGTGGCGCAGGATGCGGCGCGGGTCGAGGTGATGCGCGCGGACTGCCTGGACAAGCGGATCACCGCGCTGCTCGCGCTGGGCCGGGTGTCGCAGGCGCTGGCCGCGGTGTCCGAGCTGCGTGCCGCCGACCCGCTGGGTGAACGCGGTTGCTGGCTGCACATGCTGGCGCTGTACCGGGCCGGGCGTGCGCCCGACGCGCTGGAGGCCTACGGCGGATACGCCCGGCTGCTCGACGCCGAACTGGGCCTGCAACCGGGCGCCGAACTGCGCGATCTGCAGACGGCGATCCTGCGGCAGTCGCCGGAGCTGGCGGCGTGGCCCCGTCATCCGGAGTGGACCGGTGCCGGCGAGGTGGCGACCCCGGTGGCGGCCCACGTGGTGTTGGACGGACCCACAGCGTCGTCGTCACGCGGACAGCTGGTCGGCCGTGGTCGCGAGATGACCGCCGCGGCAGGCATATTGACCGACGTGTCGGCAGGAGCCACGCGCTGGCTGGTGTTGTCGGGGCCGCCGGGCATCGGGAAGACCCGGCTGGCCGAAGAGCTCGCCGCACAGGTCGACGGTGCGGGCGGCGATGTGGTGTGGGTCGGTTGTCCCGATGAACGGACCACCCCGCCTTGGTGGCCGATGCGCCAGTTGGTGCGCGCGCTGGGTGCCGACGCCGACGAGGTGCTCGAGGTGCCGCCGAACGCCGACCCGGACACCGCCCGCTTCCGGGTCTACGAGCGGGTGCAGAGCCTGCTGGAGGGAGTGTCGCGAACGCTCGCCGTCGTCATCGACGATGTGCAGTGGGCGGATTCGACGTCGGCCGCCTGCCTGGCCTACATCGCGGGCGCACTGCGCGACCACCCGGTGGCGGTGATCGTCACGGTTCGCGACGGCGAACACTCCGCCGAGGTGGCGCGGCTGCTGGCGACGGTGGCGCGCGGTGACCGAAACCGTCACATCGCGGTGCCCGCATTGTCGGCGCGCGATGTCGTGGACTTGGCCAATCAGGTGGCCGACGACGTGGTGACCGACGCGGAGGCCACCGTGCTGGCCGACCGGACCGGCGGCAACCCGTTCTTCGTGTGCGAGTACGCGAGGCTGCCCCGGGCGGAGCGGGTGGGCACAGAGATTCCGCTGGCGGTGAAGTCGGTGCTGCACCGGCGATTCGCCGCGCTGGACCCGGCGGTGATCTCCGTGCTCCGCACCGCGGCGGTGATCGGCGACGTCCTCGACGTCGACGCGATGCGGGTGCTCGCCGAGGCCACCGGCCTCGACATGGACACGCTCGCCGATCATCTGGACGAGGCCGCCGACGAGCGGATCATCGTCACCGCGCACAGCGGGGACGGGTACAGCTTCGCCCACGGCCTGCTCCGCGAGCAGCTGCTGGCCGACATGCCGGCGCTGCGCAGGCAGCGTCTGCACGCTGAGATCGCGGATGTACTGCGCGACACCGATTCCGGTGACGCGGTGACCCGAAGGGCCCGGCACCTGATGGCCGCCCAGCCGCAGGTCGAGCCGGGGGAGGTGGTGCGGGCGTGCCGCCGGGCCGCCGAAGAGGCCACCGCGCGCTGGAGTTCGGACATCGCCGCCGGCTGGTGGCAGTCAGCATTGTCCGCGTATGACCGGTTGCCGGCATCGGCGCGCACCGACGATGAGCGCGACGCGCTGACCGTCGCGCTGCTGGAAGCGCATTCGCGTGCGGGTCGCGGCCGGCTGGTGCTGGACACGGTGGAGCGCAACCTGACGGAGGCGGTGCGGGCGGGCAACGCCGTGACGGCGGGTCGGGTGGCCAGCGCGCTGCTGCGTGCCACCGGGGGTTGGCCGTGGCTTGCTCCGGGTCACGACCCAGGAGCGTTGTTGGCGCTGCTGGAGCGTGCGGCGGCCATCGCGCAGTCCTCGCCGGCGGCAGGGGCCCGGGTGCTGGCTGCGCTGGCGGTGGGGCACTGCTATCACCCGGACACCGCGGTGGCGGCGGGCCATCTCGACCGGGCGCAGGAACTTGCCGATCGCACCGGCGATCCGGAGGTGTTGGCCGACGTGCTGATGGGCCGGCTGATCACCTACTCGGGTGTCGCGCCGCTGAGCCGTCAGACCCTCGAGTGGGTGGCGCAGCTGAACAGCATGCGGCACAGCAGGTCTCACGAGGACAGCGTCATCGCGCACTCGGTGGCGACGATGGCGGCGATGAACCTGGCCGACGTGGACGGCGCGGCGGCGCACCTGAAGGCGGGCATCGAGGGCAGCGAGCAGCTGCAGCTGCCGGTACTCCGGGCGCAGCTGCGGTGGATGGAGGCGGTGATCGCGGTGTGGCGCGGCGACTTCGCCGAGGCCAAGCGCCATCACGGCATCGCCGCACACGTCCACGAGCAGACCGAGCTCTACGAGGCGGGCAGCGGACTGGTGGCGGCGGTGTCGCTGCTGCGCGAGAAGGGCGGTCCGGTCGGCGACGACTGGCCGGGATTGCGCGCGAGTCCGGAGACGGGCGGACAGGGAATGGTCGGACTCGTCCACACCGCGCTCCTCACCGTCGACCACCGTCGCGAGTCACGCGCCGCGGCCCTTGCCCGGCTGCAGGAGTGGCGCGCGGCGAGCAGCCGCGCGCACGTCTGGACGGCGCTCGGTCACCAGACGCTGCTGGCCCACCTGGCGGCCGACCACTGTCTCGACGAGTTCGCCGCCCCGCTGGTGGCCGTACTCGAGCCGTTCGCCGACCGCATCGCGGTGATCGGCCAGGTGGGGTCGGCCGGGCCGGTGGCCCTGGCGACGGCGCGGCTGCACGCCCTGCTCGGCGACCGGGGTCTGGCGCTGGCCGCGTTGGCACAGGCTCGTGACATCGCTGCCCGCACGGGCGGGACGCCCTCCCTTGTGCGCTGCAGGCTGCTCGAGTGTGAGCTCGACCAGCCCGGGCCGCAGCGCAGTGCCGCCGCCCGCGAGGTGGCCGAGCAGGCGCGACGGCTCGGGATGCGAGCGGTCGCCGAGGCAGCCGACCGACTGGCCTGATCGCGATATTGGTGCGCCCGACCCTCGAGTCCGGCACGCACAATGGAGGCACTGGCCACGCAGACAGGGGATCGGCACGGTGTCTCCGGGAATCGCAGCGGTCCTCGGCTCGAAGCCCGAGGCGTTGATCACCGCTGCCGGTCAGGTCGTCGAGTCGGTGTCGAACGTCGATGTCCAGATCGCCAGCGGGCGCACCCAGTTCGCTGATCTGGACACCAAGTGGAACGGCACCGCCGCCGAGTCGGCTCAGGTCAGCGGTGCGGAGATGATCGGCGACCAGGTGATCTACCGCGACAAGCTGTCGGCTCTGGAGAAGCAGCTCAACCACTACGGGGGGAGCCTGCGCGACATCCGCAAGGAGCTGTCCGACCTCGTCACGAGCGGCGAGGCGGGGTATTTCGACATCTCCGACGACGGGACCGTGACGCCCGGCTGGCGGCTTTTGGCGTGGGGCGCGCTGTCGCCGCGCAACGCCATGGAGGTCAACATCAGGCGGCTGCAGTTGCAGACGAAGATCCAGACAGCGCTCGACAAGTTCGACGCCGCGGACAAGGCCGCCGCAGGCGCGATCCGAACGGCGGACCGGGGCTGACGTGGCGCCGGAGGCCCTGGAAGTCAGCATCGACGGGATGCGCGACAGCGCGAGTGGGCTTGCCACGATCGCGAAGTGGCTCTGGTTCGACCACGCCGGCGGAGAAGTCTCGGGAGCGGCAGGAGGGATGTCGGGCTTCGCGACCGCGTCTGCGCTCACCGAGGTCGGCGAATCGCTGACCGGTCAGGCGAAATCGCTGGGCAACGACGTCTCCGACTTCTCCGACAAGCTGTATCTGGCGGCGAGCAAGTACCAGGACGGCGACATCGAAGCGGCCGAGAACATCGACTTCGCCGGGCCGGAGGAACCTCCAACCCAGGACCCCAATGCGACGCCCGAACAGAAACTTCCGGTGTACGAGCAGGCGCTGCGTGACGCCGGGCTGCTCACCGGCCCGGTGGAGAAGGGGTCCAAGTACGAACAGTGGCTGCGCAACGCCGCCGAGAACGGGGTGCCTCCCGAGACCATCGTCGACATCGCCCGGACCCACGACATCGACCCGCAGGACTTCGACGTCTTCGACGGCATGCAGGAGGTCAAGGATGCCGACGGCAAGTCGTTCTTCATCATCCCGCCCGGCACCAGCCCGGCGGACATCAAGAAGGCGACCATGATGACCTACGTGCTCAATGCCGGTACCGACTACGGCAAGGCGGCGGCCGGTGACGACGGGATAGCGGGCACCTCGGACGACGTCCAGAACGATTTCGAGGAAGTGCCGTACTCGGCCGACGAGATCCAGCGGATCATCGACCGGCAGAACGAGAACGACCGGAGTTACCTCGTCGCGGCCGGACTGCCCTACACCGGTGCGGCGGTCGCGACGACACCGAACGGGATGCTGATGTCGATGGGCGGCAAGCCGACCGACTACGCAGCCTTCCAAGCAGGGACCACCTACGGTGACATCTTCGCGGTCAACATCAACGACCTGAAGAATCCGCAGGAGACGATGCGCGACATGATCGAGTCAGGACATGAGTGGGGAGCCGGTGCCACACCGGGCTCGGCCAGAGAGGGGACCCTCGATCTTGACCGGATCCTGCATCACGAGGAGCGGCACTCCCAGCAGTGGGCGGACAAGGGAACGCTGCTGATGGGCATCGACTACGGCACCGGTTACTACATGGATCAGCACGGCATGACGAATCCCCTCGAGGAGGACGCCGGCCTGCACGACGGGGGGTACACACGGTGATTCGTCGTCGATTCGCCGTCGCCGTCGCCGTCGCCGTGGCCGTGGCGGGGCTCGTTGCCTCGAGCGCGTGCGACAGCGAGAAGGGCTACCGCCCGCCGCCGGGCGCACCTTCGCTGCTGCCCTCGTGGGGCGCGAGGGAGACCGACGGGAAGCTGCAAATTTGGACCGGCACGCCGTGCGTGGGTATCACCAAGCTCACCCTGGGGCACGACATGGGCGGGCCTGACCTGGTCTTGACGGCCGCCGCTTCCGAGGGGGCGAACGTCGAACACCTGACGCTGGGCGGGCCGTACCCGGGTTTCCGCGTGACCGAGTCATGGCCGGCCGGAATGGACTGGCGCACCGCCGACCAATTGGTACTGCAGGTCGACGGCAAGGACGTGACTTTCGGTGCCACGACCGAGGTTTCCGACATCGTGAACGGTTCGCCGGATCATCCCGCCGACACCTTCTGGTTCGACGGCGTCGGCTGGCTGAGCCCGGCCGACGTCGCCGCCAAGGATGGCAAGGACTTCGCCGCCGTCTGCACCCCGAACCCTCCGGCCACGGCCGATTGAATCCTTGGCGGGCACTTGGTGTGCGCGCCAAGCCGACGCCAAGCGCGGTCCCCGATGCTGGTCGCACACCAGACTGAAGGGATTTCGATGACCGTGACCGATGTCGCCCGCGACGGACTCGACGATGCGCTGCTCGCCCTGCGAAGCGAGGTGTCCGCGCCGGTGGCCCTGCCCGGCGAGGCCGGCTATGAGCGCTGCATGCCATGGAACGCCGCCGCGGCGGTGGCGCCCGGCGCGGTGGTGCTCGCCGCCGCACCGCACCACGTCGCCGAGACCGTGCGCTTCGCCGCGAACCGCGGCCTTCAGGTGACGGTGCAGGCCACCGGCCACGGCGCGCTGGGCGTCACGCCCGACACCATCCTGGTCTCGACCACCGGAATGGCTGCGGTGACTGTCGATCCGATGAGCCGGTCGGCGCGGGTGGGTGCGGGTGCAACCTGGCAGCGGGTGCTCGACGCCGCCGCACCGTTCGGCCTGGCGCCGCTGTGCGGCTCGGCGCCCAGCGTGGGGGTGGTCGGCTTTTTGACCGGCGGCGGGATCGGCCCGCTGGTGCGCACCTTCGGGGCGTCCTCTGACCACGTGCGGTCCTTCGAGCTGGTGACGGGGGAGGGCGAGCTGCTGACGGTGACGCCGCAGGACCACGCCGACCTGTTCTGGGGGCTGCGCGGCGGCAAGGCCACACTGGGCATCGTCACCGCGGTCGAGATCGATCTCAAACCGGTGGCCGAATTCTATGGTGGCGCGGTCTTTTTCGACGGGGCCGACGCGGCGGCGGTGCTGCACACGTGGCAGCGGTGGTGCGCCGGACTTCCCGAGACGGTGAACACCTCGCTGGCGCTGCAGCAGTTGCCGCCGTTGCCCGGTGTCCCCGAACCGCTGGCAGGCCGGCTGACGGTGGCCGTGCGGTACACGGCACTGGGTGATTTCGCCGAGGCCGAACGGCTGCTGGCGCCGATGCGTGCGGCCGCCGTCCCGCTGATGGACACCGTCGGGGTGCTCCCGTACGCGGCGATCGGCGCTGTGCACGCCGATCCGGTGGACCCGATGCCGGTGCACGAGGAGCACACCCTGCTGGGGTCGTTCACGCCGGAGGCGGTCGACGCTCTGCTGTCGGTGGCGGGCCCCGGTTCGGGCTCGGTGCAGGCGATCGTGGAGCTGAGGATGCTCGGCGGCGCGTTCGCCCGCGAGCCACGGCACCGCAGCGCGCTGGGCCACCGCGACGCGGCCTTCACGCTCGCGACCATCGGCGCGCTGATCCCCGAACTCGCCGGGGCGGTGCCCGCGCACGCGGCTGCCGTGCTCGCCGCGCTGGCGCCGTGGTCGACCGGTGGTCAGCTGCCCAACTTCGCGCCGTCGGCCGATCCTGGGCGCGCTGCGCGGGTGTACGGCGAGGACACCAGGCACTGGCTGGCTGCGCTCGCCGACCGTTACGACCCGGCCGGCGTCTTCCGCACCGGTCAGGTGGTGCGGGCGTGACCAGCACCACACCCACGGCTCTTCTTCGCGAGCGTGCGTGTCTGCCGGTGACACGCCGGTGATGACCAGCGCTTTGTGCACACTCGACGCGCTGTGAGGGTGCGGCGACGGCCGGCGACCACGCGATTTGGAGCTGCGCCCCCGGCATAGGTAACCTTGCGTTCACCAACGCGGGGTGGAGCAGCTCGGTAGCTCGCTGGGCTCATAACCCAGAGGTCGCAGGTTCGAATCCTGTCCCCGCTACCAGGTAGAACGGCCCCCGAACTTCGGTTCGGGGGCCGTTTTCATTGGCGTTTGGGAACACGTTTGGGAACGTGCGCAATCCAATGAGATGTGACCTACGCGAAGACCGGACAGCTGCTGGGCAGCTGCCGACATAGTGGCCCCGACGATGGCGGCGAATCTCCGCCAACTTCTACGCCGCGATCCCCCAAGGCCAATGCTGGACTATTGACCGAAGCAACGGCGGCCATCGAAGCGGGATTGTTCAGACCGTCCGCAATGCCGGCCGTACGTCAGGGTCGCCCAGCATGCGCCGTACCTGCGCTGGCTTCCAACATGTTCTCGCACCAGTGACGCGGTAGTGACGCCGTTCTGTTCCGCGAGTTCCACAGCCCTCCGCAGGAGTGCCGGAATCTTGCCAACGAACTGGTAAACCGGTGGCGCCGCGATTATTCCTTGCTCGGTCAGATGGTTCAGACGGATATACCCACGGCGCGTTGTGGCGTCGGAAAGCAGACCGACTTCTCTGCACCTGTAAATCAGAGACTTGATCGACACTTCCCATTGTTCGCTCAATTGACTGGATCTGCGAAAGTCCACACGCCGCGGAAGAAGGTCCCGGATGAGGCCGGGGGGTAAGGAACTCGGCCGGAACCGGTCCGCCTCACGCTCCAACAGAGGGGAATCGCCACTGCATTCTCCGTGGAGAACGAGGTGTCCAAGCTCATGAGCCGCCGTGAAGCGATGGCGGTAGATGCGTCAGCTTGAGGTGTTGGGCTTCTGTGTACTTGTCATCGATGAGGACGACGGTGCGATCGGGTTGATCGATCAGTGATGCGGCGATGGAGGAGCGGTAGCCGGAGGCGCAGTGCACCCAGACTTCACCGGTCGGGACATCGTCGATGCGATCGGGTAGTTCGTGGAGGGCGATGTTGATTGCGTTGGTGATGTGGTCTTTGTCGTATTCGTCGGCGCGGCGGACATCGAGGACCGTGATGTCGGAGTTGTCGATCTCGGTGGCGAGGTCGGCGAAGTCGGCGACGCGGTAGCTGCGCAGCGGGTTGTCGTGGGCAAGCGTGTGGATGTCGCCGGCGGCGGAGCCGGTGAGATTGTCAATACCGATGCGAGCGAGTTCTCGTCGCGCATCCAGTATTTGTTCGTGGTCGTTGCCGATGAGGGTGAGCGGGGCGCCCCAGGTGTAGAGCCAGCCGAGGTAGGCAACGAAGGACCCTGAAAGTTCGAAGCCGAGGGTTCCGGCGAGGTGTCCGGCAGCGAAGGCGGTGCGGCTGCGCAGGTCGATGACCCATTCACCGGCGTCGATCCGTAGACGCAGTTCCTCGGGGTCCACTGGTGTAGGCAGTGACAGGTCCACGGGCGCCGGGCCGCGGCTGTTGATGACACCCATGTGGGCGTAGTAGGTCGGGTACTCCGAGAGCCCGGCGATGAGTTCGTCGACATAGGTCTGTTCGTCCTGTGTCAGCGCCGGGTTGGTGTTGCGTTGTTCGGCAATGGTGGAGGAGTCACCGGTGGCTGGGCTGGAGGAACAGAAGCTGCCGAAGCCGTGGGTGGGGTAGACCGCGGTGGTGTCGGGCAGTTCAGCGGCCAGGCGCCGCACGGAGTGAAACTGGGCGTGCGACAGGGTTTCGGTCTGGTCGCTGCCGAGCAGGTCGGTGCGCCCCGTTGTGCCATGCAGCATGGATCCGCCGGTGAACACACCGTGCACGGCGCCGTCGGCGTCGTGCAACACGTAGCTGACGTGGTGATGGGTATGGCCGGGTGTATGCAGGACGCGGAGATGCAGCGGGCCCGCGTCGATGGTGTCACCGTCGACAACGGCGTGTCGGTGGTAGTCCACGTCGTCACCGCCGGGCACGACGTATACGGCGCCAGTGGTACGAGCAAGTTCCAAACCGCCGGTGACGTAATCGTTGTGGATGTGGGTTTCGAGTACATGGGTGATCTGCACGCCCCGGTCGGTAGCGAGGTCGAGTACGCGGTCGATGTCGCGTTGCGGGTCGATCACCACTGCGGTGTCGCCTTGGCTGACCAGGTAGCTGCGGTCGCCGAGACCGGAAGTTTCGATGATGGACACATCCATGAGGTGACTCCTTTTCGATTCTGATGTGGCTGCCGCGGTATGGAAGTGACTCAATGCAGTAGCAGGGTGTCGATGAGCACGTAGGCGGCGACGATGAACACGAGGTAGGCGAACCAGCGCTGGAGACGGGTGTTGTCCAGTTTGGTGCCGAGCTGGCCGGCGATCAGCGATCCCACTACGGCGGTGCCGACGAATGTTGCAGTCAGCGACCAGTTGATGGTGGCGTCCTGGGCGTGCGAGGCGATGCCGGCAGTGGAGTTGGCGGTGATGATCAGCAGGGATGTCCCGACCGCGATCGGCATCTCCACGCCCAGCATGATCACCAGGGCGGGGATGATGAGGAAACCCCCACCAACGCCGAACAAACCGGTGAGCAGCCCGACGACAACGGCAACCGGGAGAGAACGCGGCGCGCAGCGGCGCCAGTTGATTCCCCCCTCAGCGATCTCGCACGCGCCGCCGGTGTCGTCGGCGTCGGCGTCGGCGAGCATGCGGATCCCGGCGACAATCATGACCACGGCGAACCCCACCATGATGGCCGTTTGCGGTAGACGATCACCGATGGCGGAACCGGCGAAGGTGGCCGGGATACCGGCAACGGCGAAGACGCCGGCTAGTCGCCAGTTGACCTGCTTGATAAGGACTTTGGGTATCGCTCCTACTGCGGAGGCGATGGCGATCACAATCAGTGCGATGAGCACGGCCTGTTCGAAGTCCAGCCCAAGAGCATAGACCAGGGCTGGGATGGCCATGATGGAACCGCCGCCACCGAGTAATCCCAGCAGAATTCCGATAACCGCCCCGAAAGCCAGCGCCAGCGCGATGGTCATGGGTGCGGGGAAAGCGTCGGAGTTCGTTGCTGCTACTCGCTGGCCGCGGCGTGCTGGAGCGAGGCAATCGCCGCCTGCAACTTTCCCGCGGCGTCGTCGGCGACCTCGCGGAGTCCGGGCGCATCAGACACTTGGGCCATGACCTGCGGATCCATGGCATCGACGATGATGGTGTCCGCATCGTCGGGGTCGGTGCGCACCGCCACATTGCAAGGCAGCAGCAATCCGATCTGGCGATCGCAGTTCACAGCGCGGTGCGCCAGCGGCGGATTACACGCACCCAGGATCAGGTAGTTCTCCATGTCTTCGCCGAGTTTGGCCTTCAACGTGGCCTTCATGTCTATTTCGGTGAGCACACCGAAACCCTGTTCTGACAGAGCTTTACGTGTTCGATCCACTGCATCGTCGAATGTCGTGCGCAGTGTTGTCGACAGTGCGTATCCCATCTCAAAACTCCCTCTCCTGATTTCCTCAGGCCAGCGCTAGAAACAATTTCTCCAGCTCGGCCTCGGTCAACGGCGTCGCCCCCTCCGGAGCCTCGCCGGTCAGACATTGCCGCATCCCGGTCGCAACGATCTTGAAGCCGGCTCGGTCCAATGCGCGTGACACCGCCGCCAACTGGGTCACTACATCCTTACAGTCACGGCCCTGCTCGATCATCGAGATCACTCCGGACAGCTGGCCCTGCGCACGCCGTAACCGGTTGAGTACCAACGTCATACTCGCCTCATCCGCAACCATTGCACACTCCTCCGCGGGCCAGGGGGACCGTCACTGCCGCGGTTTCTCCCTGAGGGATACCATACCCCGTAGGGTATTTGTAGTCTACTCCGCAGCGGGCGCGGCTCACCGACCGTGCCCGCAGCGTTCAGCGTGACCGCAGCTTTTGATCCGTCGAAACGAACGCCGGAGGTCACTGCAGCAGTCTCTGTTCGACCGCGCTGAGGATCTCGAGGTGGCCGTGGCAGAGCTCGCCAAGTGCTTTCCTCACCTTCAGCCTGACCGGAGTGCGAGGCAAATGCGCCGGGCCCTTGCACTCGCGCACCGACAGGGAGGCTGACGTCAAGGCCGCGCCCTTCGCAGCCACCACGGTGCAACGCGGCGGTGGATCGTGCTGGCGGCGAATCAGGCCGACATCCCGCTTCATCAATAGCGGCAGTGGTGTGTCGTGGCTGTTATCGTTCTCGGGACTTAGTACGTACTGAGATAGATAGTATTTGTGCGCTCCATGAGGCCATGCTCCTCGTGTTGACGCATCAGCTGAGGGCCAGCCGGCCCATTACGAGATGGAGGTGGGCTGTGCTCAGGAGTCTGCTGCGCATTGTGGGAGCGTTTGTGGTCGGCTCAGTGGTGGCGTTGCTTGCAAGCCCCTCTGCTGCTGCTCACATCGACGTATATACCGACGGTGTGGGGTCCGGAGAGTTCGGGTTGATCACGTTGCGTGTGCCGACCGAGTCCGGTACCGCGGCCACCACCAAAGTGGAGGTGCGCATCCCCGACGATGTGCCGCTGCGGACCGTGCTGGTACAGCCCGTTCCGGGCTGGAAAGTCGAAACCACGAAGCGGAAGATCGATCCGCCGCTGTACAAGGACGATGGCACGCCGGTGCCGGAGGTGGTCAGCTCAGTGACCTGGACGGCGACGGGTCCCGGCATCATGCCCGGCCAGTTCGTCGAGTTCGGCCTGGACGCGGGACCCATGCCGGACGCCGCGACTTTGGCGCTTCCCACTGTGCAGACCTTCTCCGACGGCAAAGTCGACCAGTGGACAGAGCCGGCGCCTGAAGGAACCGACCCGGAATTTCCGGTGCCGACGATGACGATTGGAGCGGCTCCGACCGCGGCTGACGGGGGAGGCACCCTGCTTCCCCTGGTCTCCTGGGCGGCGCTCGGGTTATCAGTCATCGCCCTCGTCGTAGGAGTGTTCGCCATAGATCGAGCGGCCCGCCGGTCCGCCGCCGCCCCGTCACCCGACACGACGTCGGCGGCGAGCGGATCGCCGACCGCCTGAGGGTCCGAGGAATCGCTTCAAGGATCGCCCCGGCCAGATGACGGACGCCGGCGCTCCCTCTTGGGACGTACTGCGTCGGCGTAGTGGCCTCGAATAGCTGTAACGAGAACCGCTTACGCGATACAGGTAACCACAGATAGGACCCTTCTCAGATGAAGAGCAGAATCCTGCTGACCGTGCCGGTGGCAGCAGTGGTCCTGGCCTTGACGGCCTGCGGATCAAACCCGTCACAGTCACCGTCGTCTACAGCGGCTGCCTCATCCTCAGAGTCTGCTGCGCCGGCGACGTCTTCGACCAGTGCGGTGGCGGGGACAGTCATCGAGGTCACGATCGCCGGGGGGGTCGTGACACCGGTGAACGCGCAGGCGGAGGCCGCACTTGGAGAGCCAATTGTGCTCGAGGTGAGCAGCGATGTCGTGGACAGCTTTCACGTGCATTCGGTCCCGGAACGCACATTCGATGTGGAAGCGCGGCCAGACCAGCGGTTCGAGTTCACGATCGACGTTCCTGGACGTGTCGACGTGGAACTCCACGAGTTGCATCGCACGGTCGTCACGATCGAAGTACGGCCTTGACGGCAGCAGTCGCCGAGACACTCTTAGCGCACGGCGTAGGCGGATCCACGGATCTACCGGTGCCGCTGTCCTACGCACTGATCGCAGGTGTGTGGGCGTTGGCGGCCACGTTCGCCGTGGTCGCCGTCGCGTGGAGGACGCCACGATTCGACCCTGCCAAGCCGGGACGAGCTCTACCCGCGTGGGTGTCGAGAAGTGTTGACAGTCCGGTCGTTCGGTGGATCGTCGCGGCGGCCGCCGTCATCTTCACGGTGTGGGTGGCGGTGGCGGCGACATGGGGACCACAGGACGGCAATAATGCGCTACCAGGCGTCTTCTATGTGCTGCTCTGGGTCGGACTGGTCGCCATATCGGTTGTCATCGGGCCGGTATGGCGTGTGCTCTCGCCAGTGCGCACCGTGTGGCGGCTCATCCACATCGGACGTCGCGATCGAATCGCCGGGGAAGGGCGCCGACCGTATCCGTTCGGCACTGGGTATTGGCCGGCGGTGGTGGGCCTGTTCGCCTTCGTGTGGTTGGAGCTGGCCAGTGCCGATCCCGGCTCGCTGACGGCGATCAAGATTTGGCTTGTCGCCTATGTCCTGGCGATGTTCGTGGGCGCAGCTGTGTTCGGTTCGACGTGGTTCGCGCGGGCCGATCCCTTCGAGGTGTACAGCGTGACGGTCTCCCGGCTGGCGCCGTTTCGTCGAGACCGGGCAACCGGACGCATAGTCTTCGGAAATCCGCTCGATCATCTGCCCACGATGCCGGTGCGTGCGGGCACTGTCGCGGTGATGGCAGTTCTGCTTGGCTCCACTGCGTTCGACAGTTTCTCGCAGTTTCAGCCTTTCCGGAACTTCGTCGACCGCAACGCCGCCGCCGTTCCAATTGTCGGCGATTCAGCGGGCGGTACCGTGCTGCGGACCTTGGGTCTGTTGTTTTTCATCGCTGTTGTGGGAGCCACGTTTTGCGCCGCGGCACGTGCGACCGGCGGTGTGAGTCGTGAACAACGCCGCGAGTTGCCGGGCCGACTTGCTCACTGCCTGATCCCGATCGTGGTGGGCTACATTTTCGCGCATTACCTCTCGTACTTGGTTGAGCGCGGCCAGGAGACGATCGTGCGCTTGGCCGATCCGCTCGGCAGAGGCTGGCATCTGCTCGGTCTTGATCCTTCGGATGTGCAGTACGTCCTGTCGCTGAACCCGACGGTGCTGTGGACGATCAAGGTCACGTGCGTTGTCGTCGGGCACGTGGTGGCCGTGGTTGCCGCCCACGACCGGGCGCTGCGCCTGTTACCGGTCGGCCACCAACTGACCGGGCAACTGGCGATGATGGTCACGATGGTGGCCTACACCCTGACGGGGTTGTATCTGCTGTTTGGTGGCTGACTCCGCCGTTGCGCAAGTTAGATCGACGTCCCGCAGTCGTTGGAAGGCTGGGACGCCTACATCCCGTCCCGACAGCGTGGACACGGCTGCTTCATCTCGGCGCACATGGGGCAGTTCTCCATCGGCATCTGCATCTGCGTGGAGCCGTTGCAGCACCACATCAGCGGTGTGCCGGTGCCGGCGTCGTAGATGACCGCCATCGGGTCTGAGCCGACCACGTCGAAGTACACCTTCCCGGTCGAGCTCTGGCCGGGGGTCAACGTCGTGGCGGGAATGCCTTGGGGGGTGGCGACGGCCCACAACACAACTGAGCGCTGGCCGCCGGCGCTGACGGCGTACAGGTTCGGGATGATCGGCGTGACGGTGCCATTGGCCGCCCGTACGGTCGCCGTTGCCTCCCAGAGCTGTCCGCGACGGGTGTATCCGGGCAGAGCGGCCGTTGACTTCTTCAAATCTGTGACCACCCATTCTTGGACGACCGCGCCGTCTGGGCTGGAAAGCTGCTGAGGCGACCCGAACTGATGGTGTCCGTGCTCGCGGGCCGTCGCGGGCGCCGCCAACACTGCAGCCGACGCGAAGAGTGTGGCTGTGATCATTCCTTTTCGGTGTGGACGTACGGGTGAGCGGCCGGTCCCTTGACGCGAATACCGCAGTGTCACCGTAATCTACGTATCAAAATAGTAGGTGCGGCGTGGTTCGGCGAGTGACGCTGGGGGTGGCGCGTCTCAGGCGTGGCACCGGCACGATGACTCGTTATCCGGGTCGATCAGCAGGTCCGCCGGCTCGGTTGAGCCGTCGGGCCGCCAGTCGAAGGGGAAGTGCTTGCTGGAGCCGCCACGGTGCTCGTGGGACCAGTCGAAGCCCACAGCGTGGTCACGCTCGACCACGCCCCAGGTTGCGATTTGGCCGGGTCCGACTTCAGCCCCCGGGGCATTGGCAGTGGTGACCCGTCGACCGGGGTCGGATGTCGGTCCCGTGAGTGCAGCAACGTGGAGGTCGACCTTCCCCGGAATTGCTGCCCGCCAATAGGCGAGATCGTCGGCGGCATCGAATGTGATGGGGGCGTACTCGATGCCTCGCAACTCCTCGATCAGGCTGGCGAACTCGGCTGGCCAGCCGCCTTCCTTTCCGGTGAAGATCCGCTGCAACGCTTCTCGCTGAGCGGCATCGGCGCCGGAATCGATGTAGAACATGAGTTTCATCATGGCGTTGGGGTCACCGGCCCACATGTTGCCCGCGAATTCACCGAGTGAGATCACGTTCAGTCCAGCGAGGTCCGTGTCGCCGAAATGGCCTTCGCGGATGTGCCAGACCAGGGTGAATAGGCAGTCGCCATGGGTGGGCTCTTGGGCGAAGCTGCACGGGCAGGGCAGCTTGCAGCTGCACACGTCGAACCAGTCGCCCCGTAGATGCCAGTCGGTCCCCGTCGATGCTGTGGTCATTGCCGTAATCCTTCCATATACCCCCGGGGGGTACCCGGTGATAGCACCGTAGCGCGGCGAGGCCTGGTGTGCAAGTACCCCTAGGGGGTATCTGGTGGTCGTGTCTGAGATCTGCCGAGTGCGGCTGTCGGCGCGCAAGGCCGGCGCGCGGTGCAGCGGCGGTGGACGGCCCGGCTGCTCGGCGCTGTCATCGCCACGGTGAGGCGTGGTCCGGGCAAGCCCGACAGTGACGGCGCCGCAAGCGATCCTAAGGTTTGGTCAGTGCGTAGTAGGCGTAGCGCACATCGAGTCGGTTCTGCGGCACCAGGGTGATCAGTCGCGGCGTCAGACCACGCCGGGCGGCT
>NZ_JAUMSQ010000179.1:0-19231 GCF_030519285.1 Mycolicibacterium arseniciresistens | reverse complement strand
TGGCCGGCAGCGTCCGTTCGGCCGAGGCCACAGACGACGGCCTCGCGGCCGAGCGTGACGCGCTCGCCGCACAGGTGGACGCCGACAGGCGCAGCCGGCTCGAGGGCGACGCGCTGGGCCGTCGGCTGCTGGACAACCTGGACGGTGCCACGTTCGCCGCCGCCGCCACCGCGGTGACCGGTCCGGGACTGACGGTGACCGTCACCGATCCGGGCGTGGCCGAGGACCTCAGCGACGTGTCGAAGCAGCGCGTGGCAGGCAGCAGGCAGGTGATCCTCGACCGCGACCTGCAGCTGGTGGTCAACTCGCTGTGGGTGAGCGGCGCCGAGGCGGTCTCGGTGGGTGGGGTGCGCATCGGACCCAACGTCACCGTGCGGCAGGCCGGCGGCGGGATCCTGGTGGACAACCAGCCGATCACCAGCCCGTACACCATCCTCGCGGTGGGGCCGCCGAGCATGACGGAGATCTTCGACCGCACTCCGGGCCTGCAGCGACTGCGGTTGCTCGAAGCCGCCTACGGCGTCGGTGTCGGCGTCGGCACGGCCGACGACCTCGCACTGCCTGCGGGCGCGGTGCGAGATGTCCACTTCGCCAAGCAGATCGGACAGCAGTGAGCACACCGGGGATGAACGGACACACATGATCGGGATCGCGGCACTCGTCATCGGCATCGTGTTGGGCCTGGTGTTCCGGCCGGACGTGCCGGAGTTCGTCGAGCCGTACCTGCCGATCGCCGTGGTGGCCGCACTGGACGCGGTGTTCGGCGGACTGCGGGCCTACCTCGAGCGGATCTTCGACTCGAAGGTGTTCGTGATCTCGTTCGTGTTCAACGTGCTCGTCGCCGCACTCATCGTCTACGTCGGCGACCAGCTGGGCGTCGGCACCCAGTTGTCGACGGCCATCATCGTGGTGCTCGGCATCCGCATCTTCGGCAACGCCGCCGCCTTGCGGCGCAGACTGTTCGGCGCCTGAGCATGAGCACCGATTCCCCTGACGACACGCCCGGCCGCCACGAGGAACCGGCGGAGCACCACGGCCGCCACGAGCTGCCCCCCGACGAGCCGCCCCGGCCCATCGGCGACCTGCGACCCGGCGGCGTCGCGGGCGTGTTCCGGCGCGGTCGCAGCCAGATCGTGTTCGGCACGCTCGCGATCCTGCTGTGCGTGGTGCTCGGTGCGGCGATCGTCACGCAGGTCCGGCAGAACGAGTCCGGCGACTCGCTGGAGACCGCGCGGCCCGCGGACCTGCTGGTGCTGCTGGACTCGCTGCAGCAGCGCGAGGCGGCGCTCAACACCGAAGTCAACGACCTGCGCCGGACGCTGGAGCAACTGCAGGCGTCCGGCAGCAGCGACGCCGCCGCCATCGAGAACGCCCAGGCCCGCCTCGCCGCACTGTCGATCCTGATCGGCACGGTCGCCGCGACCGGCCCGGGCGTGGTGCTCACCATCACCGACACCACACCGGGCGTGCCGGCCGAGACAATGCTCGACGTCATCAACGAGCTGCGCAACGCCGGGGCGGAGGCCATGGAGATCCGCGGCACTCGAGACGGCCAACCGGTCCCGGTGCGGGTGGGGGTGGACACCTGGATGGTGGGCACACCCGGCGCCCTCGACGTCGACGGCGTCACCCTCAATCCGCCGTATTCGGTTCTGGCCATTGGTGATCCGCCGACCCTTGCCGCAGCGATGAACATCCCGGGCGGGGCGATGGACAGCGTGGAACGGGTCGGCGGGACGATGGTGGTACAACAGGCCGAGCGCGTCGACGTCACCGCCTTGCGGCAACCGAAACCCCGCCAATACGCTCAGCCGGTCAAGTGAACCGGCAGAGCACGACCCCTCGAGGAGCAGCGTGAGCGAGATCCCGTCCGACCTGTTGTACACCGAGGAACACGAGTGGGTTCAGCGCACCGGTGACGACACCGTGCGGGTCGGCATCACCGACTACGCCCAGGCCGCGCTCGGCGACGTGGTGTTCGTGCAACTGCCCGATGTCGGCGCCGAGGTGGCCGCGGGCGATTCCTTCGGCGAGGTGGAGTCGACGAAGTCCGTCTCCGACCTCTACGCCCCGGTCACCGCCAAAGTGGTTGCCGTCAACGGTGATCTGGAGGGCACGCCGCAGCTGGTCAACTCCGATCCGTACGGCGAGGGCTGGCTGGTCGATCTGCAGCTGTCGAGCGGATCCGACGACGGCGGCCTCGACGGCCTGCTCGACGCGGACGGCTACCGCGCCACCGTGACCGAGTAGCAGTTGTTAGGGTCGTGCGGACAAGTTCGACCGACCTGACGCGGTGACGGCCCACGACTGGCCGATCCGGCGGTGGTGGGTACAACGAGGCGCACTGCGCGGTACGGTCGACCAAGGACAAATGACGGCCGGAGCACCGGCCGGATGACGCCACAGCAGCCAGTAAGGAGCAGCGGGTGACGGAGAAGGACAGCAGTTCCGGAGCAGATCAGACGTCTGACGAAGTCACTGTCGAGACGACTTCGGTGTTCCGCGCCGACTTCCTCAACGAACTCGATGCACCGGCGAGCGCGAGCGCCGAAGGCTCGGTCTCCGGGGTCGAGGGACTGCCCGTCGGCTCGGCGTTGCTGGTCGTCAAGAGGGGACCCAACGCCGGATCGCGCTTCCTGCTCGACCAGCCGACCACGTCGGCCGGCCGTCACCCCGACAGCGACATCTTCCTCGACGACGTCACGGTCAGCCGCCGTCACGCAGAGTTCCGGCTCGAGTCCGGCGAGTTCCAGGTCGTCGACGTCGGCAGCCTCAACGGCACCTACGTCAACCGCGAACCGGTCGACTCGGCCGTGCTGGCCAACGGCGACGAGGTGCAGATCGGCAAGTTCCGCCTGGTGTTCCTGACCGGCCCCAAGACCGACGACGACAGCGGCCCGGGCAGCTGACCGTGACCGCCCCCGACACCCCCGCGTTCTCCGGGATGTCGATCGGAGCGGTCCTCGATCTGCTGCGACCGGACTTCCCGGACGTGACCATCTCCAAGATCCGGTTCCTCGAGGCCGAGGGTCTGGTCACACCGGAGCGCACCGCGTCGGGCTACCGGCGGTTCACGGCATACGACTGCGCACGGCTGCGGTTCGTGCTGACCGCCCAGCGGGACCAGTACCTGCCCCTGAAGGTGATCAAGGCGCAGCTGGACGCACAACCGGACGGCGAGCTGCCGCAACCCAAGTCGCCCTACGGGGTGCCGCGGCTGGTGCCGGCGGACGGTGACGCCGGGGATACCGCCGACGGCGCGGCGGCGTCGGGGGTGGCACGCACGCAGGTCCGGTTGAGCCGCGAGGACCTGCTCACGCGATCCGGTGTGGCGGAGGAGCTGCTGACCGCACTGGTCAAGAGCGGCGTCATCACCACCGGGCCCGGCGGATTCTTCGACGAGCATTCCGTGGTGATCGCGCAGTGCGCCCGGGCGCTCGCCGAATACGGCGTCGAGCCGCGGCACCTCCGGGCGTTCCGGTCGGCGGCGGACCGCCAGTCCGACCTGATCGCCCAGATCGCGGGTCCCGTCGGCAAAGGCAGTCAGGCCGGAGCCCGTGACCGGGCCGACGACCTCGCCCGCGAGGTGGCGGCCCTGGCGATCACCTTGCACACGTCATTGATCAAGTCGGCCGTACGCGACGTACTGGATCGGTGAGGATTAGACTCGCCGTGACGGCTTTTTCGTCGCGTCCGGGGCCCGCTGGGCCCCGAACGGTTAGCGGCACACCGGGTGCGGAGGGCAGACACTGATGGCTGAGGTACGGGTGGTCGGCATTCGCGTGGAGCAGCCTCAGAACCAGCCGGTGCTGCTGCTGCGCGAATCCAACGGTGACCGGTACCTGCCGATCTGGATCGGCCAGTCCGAAGCCGCCGCGATCGCACTCGAGCAGCAGGGGGTCGAGCCGGCCCGGCCGCTGACCCACGACCTGATCCGCGACCTGATCGCCGCGCTCGGGCACTCACTGCGCGAGGTCCGCATCGTCGACCTGCAGGAGGGCACCTTCTACGCCGACCTCGTCTTCGACCGCGACATCAAGGTGTCGGCGCGGCCGTCGGATTCGGTGGCGATCGCGCTGCGCGTCGGCGTCCCGATCTACGTCGAAGAGGCGGTGCTGGCCGAGGCCGGCCTGCTGATCCCCGACGAGAACGACGAGGAGGCCGCGGGCGCCGTCCGTGAGGACGAGGTGGAGAAGTTCAAGGAGTTCCTGGACAGCGTGTCGCCCGACGACTTCAAGGCGACCTGATTCCGGCCGTGGCTCCGTCGATGGTCACGGATGCGTCTCAACTGGCGACTCCGGCGTCGACACGCGGCGCAGGTGCCCGGCAACGGTGGAGCAGGCCGCCATACTTTGAGGGCGACGGGCAGTCACCGGCCGTCGGAAAGCGTATGCTCGGACACATTCGGACTCGTAGCAGGTGGACTGCAGTGCAGGTCAACGCAGTTTCCCCGCGAGCGGGTTCGGTCGGCGAGAGGATTCCATAGTGGGCGACACGCCACGTCAGGAGCAGCTGGATCTGTCCTCCGGCGAGAGGGCGGCCAACCCGGCCACCGCACCGGTCGGCGAACCCGTCCAGGGCGGCCTGTTCCCCGACGACTCGGTGCCCGACGAACTCGTCGGCTACCGCGGGCCGAGCGCCTGCCAGATCGCCGGCATCACCTACCGGCAGCTGGACTACTGGGCCCGCACCTCGCTGGTGGTGCCCTCCATCCGGGGCGCCGCAGGGTCGGGCAGCCAGCGGCTGTACTCGTTCAAGGACATCCTGGTCCTCAAGATCGTCAAGCGACTGCTGGACACCGGCATCTCGCTGCACAACATCCGGGTGGCCGTCGAGCACCTGCGTCAGCGCGGCGTCAGCGACCTGGCCAACATCACGCTGTTCTCCGACGGCACCACCGTCTACGAGTGCACCTCCGCCGAGGAGGTGGTCGACCTGCTGCAGGGCGGCCAGGGCGTGTTCGGCATCGCCGTCTCCGGCGCGATGCGGGAACTGACCGGCGCGATCGCGGACTTCCCCGGCGAGCGGGCCGACGGCGGCGAGTCGATCGCCGCTCCCGAGGACGAGCTCGCGTCGCGGCGCAAGCACCGCGACCGCAAGATCGGCTGACCGGGACCACATCTGCGCCGCGCGACACGCGGTGCACGGCGACGGCATCGGCCGACCGCTAGACTGGTCGACGCATCGCCCACACGCGGGAGAGATCCGTGGCTGTACGTCACGGGCGCCGAAGGAGCAACACCTCTCCGTCAACCTCTCAGGCACCCAGGACCGCGCGTGACCCCGATGCCTCTGGAAAGTGGTGGACCCACCGGGCACGGCGGCCGTCCACCCGCCCATGGGGAAAGGCGCTCGCGCCGAATCTCTCAGGCACCGACGACAGAGGGAGAGGAACCCGAGCGGTACGCAGCGGTTTCCGCCCTCACGCGTCAGGAGTGCTGACCAGTGGTTGACACCCACCCAACCCGTTTCGCCGACCGGCACATCGGCCCCGATGCCGACGCCGTCGCCACGATGCTCGACACCATCGGTGTGGCGTCGCTGCAGGAACTCGCCGACAAGGCGCTCCCCGCCGACATCATCGACGCGCTGTCGGCCGACGGCGTGGCGCCCGGGCTGGAGCAGCTGCCGCCGCCGGCCTCCGAGCAGGAGGCGCTCGCCGAACTGCGCGCGCTGGCGGACTCGAACACCGTGGCCGTGTCGATGATCGGGCAGGGCTACTTCGACACGCTGACGCCGCCGGTGCTGCGCCGCAACATCCTCGAGAACCCCGCGTGGTACACCGCCTACACCCCCTACCAGCCGGAGATCAGCCAGGGCCGGCTGGAGGCCCTGCTCAACTTCCAGACCATGGTCTGCGACCTGACGGGCCTCGAGGTGTCCAACGCGTCGATGCTCGACGAGGGCACGGCCGCCGCCGAGGCGGTGACGCTGATGCAGCGGGCGGGCAAGAGCAAGTCCCACCGGCTGGCCGTCGACGTGGACGTCTACACCCAGACCGCGGCGGTGCTCGCCACCCGGGCCGCACCGCTTGGCATCGAGATCGTCACTGCGGACCTCCGCGACGGACTGCCCGACGGCGACTTCTTCGGCGTCATCGCCCAGCTGCCCGGCGCGAGCGGGGCGGTGGTGGACTGGTCGGCCCTGGTCACCGAGGCGCACGAACGCGGGGCACTGGTCGCCTTCGGCGCAGACCTGCTCGCGCTGACCCTGATCACCCCGCCCGGCGAGTTCGGCGCCGACGTCGCGTTCGGCACCACCCAGCGGTTCGGCGTGCCGATGGGCTTCGGCGGACCGCACGCCGGCTACCTCGCGGTGCACACCAAGCACGCCCGGCAGCTTCCCGGCCGGCTGGTCGGGGTGTCCGTCGACGCGGACGGCTCGCCGGCGTACCGGCTGGCGCTGCAGACCCGCGAACAGCACATCCGCCGCGACAAGGCCACCAGCAACATCTGCACCGCACAGGTGCTGCTCGCGGTGATCGCCGCGATGTACGCCAGCTATCACGGCCCCGAGGGGCTGACGTCGATCGCGCGACGGGTGCACGGACACGCCCGCGCCGTCGCCACCGGACTGGCCGATGCCGGGGTGGAGGTGGTGCACGACGCCTTCTTCGACACCGTGCTCGCCCGCGTCCCGGGTCGCGCCGCGCAGGTCCGCGACGAGGCCAAGGCGAGCGGCATCAACGTCTGGCAGGTCGACGCCGACCACGTCTCGGTCTCCTGCGACGAGGCCACCACCGCCGAGCACGTCGCGACGGTGCTGTCGGCGTTCGGCGCCGACCGCGGCGGCGCGTCCTTCGCCGGGCCCAAGATCGCCACCCGCACTTCGGAATTCATGACCCATCCGGCGTTCTCGCGGTACCGCACCGAGACCGAGATGATGCGGTACCTGCGGTCGCTGGCCGACAAGGACATCGCCCTGGACCGAAGCATGATCCCGCTCGGGTCGTGCACGATGAAACTCAATGCGGCCGCCGAGATGGAACCCATCACCTGGCCGGAGTTCGCCCGTCAGCACCCGTTCGCCCCCGCCTCGGACACCCCGGGCCTGCGCAGGCTGATCGCCGATCTGCAGGAGTGGTTGACCGGCATCACCGGCTACGACGAGATCTCGCTGCAGCCCAACGCCGGCTCGCAGGGCGAGTACGCCGGACTGCTGGCGATCCAGGCCTACCACCTCAGCCGCGGTGACGCCGAACGCAACATCTGCCTGATCCCATCGAGTGCGCACGGCACCAACGCGGCGTCGGCGGCGCTGGCGGGTATGCGGGTGGCGGTGGTGGCCTGCCGCCCCAACGGTGACGTGGACCTCGACGACCTGCGGGCCAAGGTGGCCGAGCACGCGGAACGCCTTGCGGCGCTGATGATCACCTATCCCTCCACGCACGGGGTGTACGAACACGACGTCGCCGACATCTGCGCTGCCGTGCACGACGCGGGCGGTCAGGTCTACGTCGACGGCGCCAACCTCAACGCGCTGGTGGGTCTGGCGCGCCCGGGCCGGTTCGGCGGCGACGTCAGCCACCTGAACCTGCACAAGACGTTCTGCATCCCGCACGGCGGCGGCGGCCCCGGCGTCGGTCCGGTGGCGGTGCGGTCGCATCTGGCGCCCTACCTGCCCGGCCACCCGCTGGCCGACGAACTCGGTGACGACTACACCGTGTCGGCCGCGCCGTACGGATCGGCGTCGATCCTGCCGATCACCTGGGCCTACATCCGGATGATGGGGGCCGCGGGACTGCGTGCGGCGTCGTTGACGGCGATCGCCTCGGCCAACTACATCGCCCGCCGGCTCGACGAGTACTACCCGGTGCTCTACACCGGCGAGAACGGCATGGTCGCCCACGAGTGCATCCTGGATCTGCGCCCCATCACCAAGCAGACCGGCGTCACCGTCGACGATGTCGCGAAACGATTGGCGGACTACGGTTTCCATGCTCCGACGATGAGCTTCCCGGTGGCCGGCACCCTGATGGTGGAGCCCACCGAGAGTGAGAGCCTGACCGAGGTCGACGCCTTCATCGCGGCCATGATCGCCATCCGCGCGGAGATCGACCGTGTCGGATCGGGGGAGTGGTCGGTCGACGACAACCCGCTGCGCGGCGCACCGCACACCGCGGAGTGCCTGCTGGTGGCGGACTGGGACCACCCGTACACCCGCGAGGAGGCCGCCTACCCGCTCGGCAAGGGTCACCGGCCGAAGGTGTGGCCACCGGTGCGCCGCATCGACGGCGCCTACGGCGACCGCAACCTGGTGTGCTCGTGCCCGCCGGTCGAGGCGTTCGCCTGAGTCAGGGCCACATCGACGGGAAGTGCACGACCTGCCCGACCTCGACATGGTCGGGATCGGTGATCAGGTTGGCCGCGGCGGTCAGCTTCACCGCGGTCAGCGTGCGGTCCGCGCCGTAGTCGCCGTACTCGTCGGTGGCCAGCCGCCACAGGGTGTCGCCGCGGACCACGCTGCGGCGCCGGTTCATCCGCGGCCGGGTCAGCAGGGTCCCGGGCGGGTGGACGGAGCCGCCCAGCCGGTTGGCGATCGCGATGATCGTCCAGAACGTCGGGACGCCGTACCAGTCGTCCGCGAGGGTCTCCAGGGTTTCCCCCTCGGCCATCGTGTGGTGCCCGGCGTCGGCCAGGTCCGGCACCACCAGCCACTCGCCGACCTCGAGCGGACGCTGCGCGGCCCCGCTGGCGATCTCGTAGACCCCGCTCATCGCCACGTCGTGGTAGAAGCGCCGCGCCAGATCGGCCTTCCTGTCACCGGCGCGGACCTGGTAGCGGTACGTGACGTAGGGGATCGCCAACTCCTGGCCGACGACGATGTCGTCGGGGTCGGCAAGGTCGTTGGCCACCGCGATCACCCTGTGACGGCGGCCGTCACCGTAGAACTGTTCGGCGATGCCCCACAGGGTGTCGCCTGCCTTGACGGAATATTTGTTGCCCATGCGCTCAGGGTCGGCGCGCCGGAGCGCTCTGGCACGAGTAGTGCGCTACCCGAGTCACCGGCGTCACCCGGTGTCGCCGGGGCTCAGCCGAGGAAGCGGGTGATTGCGCCGGTCAGGTCGGGGGAACTGGAGGTGCCCAGGTTCTGGTAGGTGCCGCGGGTGGTCTGCGCGACGGCCTCCCAGGTGGCCTGATCGGAGTCGGAGCCGAAGTCGATGACGTTCACCGCCACCGGACGCGCGGGGTCGAAGGCCTCCCGGACGAACGCCTGAAGGCCTGCCCCGTCCAGCGACTGGTCCGTGTGCGGGCCCTCGGTGATCACCAGCACCGAATTGGGTTGTCCCGGCCGGAAGTTCGCGAGCGCCTCGTTGTAGACCAGACGCAGCGTGGTGAACGAGACGGCGCCGCCCGACGTCGACGCCAACGAATCCAGTGTCGTCGTCAGGGTCTGCGAACGCGGTGTGCCTCCGACGGGCTCCGACAGCGGGCCCATCGGCACCCGCGAGGAGCCGGCTGCGCCGTCGAAGGTCCACAGTCCGACGGCCGCGGTCGGCGGCAGCGCGTCGATGCGGGGTATCAGGGCGTTGACGACGTTGCCCATCCGCGAGTTGTTGCCCTCGGCGGCCGGCATCGACTGGTCGAGCATGATCGTGACCGCTGAACCCTTCGCAGGTGCGGTCAACGCGTCGGCCATGGTGGCGCGCATCGCGCTGTCGCCGATGGACAGCGGCGCCGACACCGGCGCGAACGCCGTGACGTCGCTGGCAGGCGGGGTGGCGCCTTCGGCGCGGAAGCCGGCCTTGGCCAGTTCGGCGAGCCCTTCGGGTTTGCGCATGAAGCGGGCGAACTCACTGGCGGCCGCGACCTGCTCCTTGGACAGCCAGTCGCCGGACAGCAGGACGGTGGGGTAGTCGGCGGTGGCCGTCGGGCCGGGCGGCAGCCAGGAAGCCAGCGAGTTCTTCGCATTGGGCAGCGACGCGCCGCGCTGGAACAGCTGCTGCTCGGTGACCGCGACCGCATGCACCGGGGCCGTCGCCGGGTCGGGCGCCCTCACCAGCGCGTCGATCGCCGTACCCGCTTTGTCGTCGGCCAGTTTCGGCTGGCCTGCCAGCAGCGTGTTGACCGCGGACATCCCGCCACTCGCCGGTGCGCCCGGCGGGGCCGACGCGGCGGCGACCGCCTCGGCGGCGAGGTAGGACGCGTCGCTGTCACCGCTGCGCGGAAGCGCCAGCTTCAGCGAACCCCACCCGGGCAGGTTGAGCCCGTCGAGACCGGTCGGGTTGGTCTGCAGCCTGGGCAGGGTCGACCAGTTCTGCTGTCCGAGGGCGGCTCTCATCTGCGGACGGACGGCCAGCAGCACCGGCGAGGTGACCAGGGACCGGCTGTCGTCGATGGTCTGCGGCCCGGAAGCGGCCTCGAGGCGTGCCGCGGAGATGCTGCTGGCGGGGACCCACAGCGCGGGCCGTTCACCGAGATCGGCCGGCCAGTCCCCGGTGAACCCGTTGACCACCTGATCCGATCCTGCGGGCTTGACACCGATCTTCACGCAGCGGTCGCCGACCGGGCTCGCCGTCTCGTTGTATCCGTTGGCCAGTGTCTCGATCTGCGGTGCGATGGACGGGTCGGCCAGCACGGCCACGGTGAGTTCACCGTCGACGCAGCGCGCGGCAGCGACGTCGCTGCGGTCGGACAGCGCATCACCGAAGAAGCGCCACAGGATGACGGCGGCCACCACCACGACGACGGTCACCAGGGCGGCGATCACGCCGACGCTGACACCGCGCCGCCCGGACGCGACGGCGCGGTGGCTGCCGGTCCATTCCCCGCCGTCCCAGTCACCGCTGTGCTGGGGGCCTGCCGGTGTGGACGGCGGCGGGCCGCCGGGCCCGTAGTCGTCGTCGTAGTCGTCGTCGACGTCGTCATCGGGGTGGTCATCGGGGTGGTCATCGCCGCGGAAGCCGCCGTATTCGTCGCGGCGGCGGTCACGGGACGCGCCGAATCCGTGGTCCGGCTGATCGTGCTCGGGATCGCGGTAGTCGGAGTCGCGGTAGCCGGAGTCCCGGAAGCCGGGAGCCCGGTGGCCGGGATCGCCGTAGCCGGCGTCCCGGTAGTCGGTATCCCGCCCGTTTGCGTCCGAGTACTCGGTGCGGCGGTGCGCGGTCGTCGGGAAGTCGTCGGCCGGATAGTCGTCCGCGTCGTGATCCGGGTCCTGGTCCGGGTAGCCCGGATCCTGGCCGCGCCGGTCCCCGTACTCCGGTCGCCGGTACTCCGCGGGCGGCCCGGGTTCGCCGTGGCCGCGCCCCGGACGCGGATGCGGTGTTCCCGGATCCTCGGCGGAAGTTCCGTTCTGCGGCGGGATTTCCGGTTCGTCCGCGGAGTCCTCGGGATCCGGAATGCTGTGCCTACCCATTCCTGCTCCCGTGTTCGTCTCGTCGACCGGTCATTTTCGACCGGTCATCAATGCAACGCCGAAGTCTAGTCAACGCCGATGACCCCGGATGCCGGGTCAGCTGCGGGCGCCCGAAGCGGCCTTGAACTCGCGCCGGCGGCGATGCAGGATCGGCTCGGTGTAGCCGTTGGGCTGCGCGGTGCCGGACAGGATGAGCTCCTGGGCCGCCTGGAACGCCACGCTGCCCTCCGGGTCGGTCGCCATCGGCAGGTACTTCTCGTCGCCCGCGTTCTGCTCGTCCACCACCGCGGCCATCCGGCGCAGGCTGGTCTTCACGTCGTCCTCGGTGATCACGCCGTGCCGCAGCCAGTTCGACAGCAGCTGGCTGGAGATCCGCAGCGTGGCACGGTCCTCCATCAGCGCCACGTTGTGGATGTCGGGCACCTTCGACGAGCCCACTCCCTGGTCGATCCAGCGCACCACGTAGCCAAGGATCGACTGGCAGTTGTTGTCGACCTCCTCGCGGATCTCCTCGGGCGCCCACGCCAGCTCCTTGGCCAGCGGGATGGTCAGCAGATCGGCCAGGCTCGCGCGCTGCTTGCCCGCCAGTTCCTGCTGCACGGCTGCCACGTCCACCTGGTGGTAGTGCATCGCGTGCAGCGTCGCCGCGGTCGGCGACGGCACCCACGCGGTGGTGGCGCCGGCCTTGGGCTGCCCGATCTTCTGCTCGACCATGTCGCCCATCAGATCGGTCATCGCCCACATGCCCTTGCCGATCTGGGCGCGGCCCACGAAGCCCGCGGCCAGGCCGATGTCGACGTTGTTGTCCTCGTAGGCCTTGATCCACGGCTGACTCTTCATCGACGCCTTGCGGATCATCGGGCCGGCCTCCATCGAGGTGTGGATCTCGTCGCCGGTGCGGTCCAGGAAGCCGGTGTTGATGAACACCACCCGGTCGGCGGCGGCCTTGATGCAGGCCTTGAGGTTGACCGTGGTGCGCCGCTCCTCGTCCATGATCCCGACCTTGAGCGTGTTCTGCGGCAGGCCCAGCACATCCTCGACCCGGCTGAACAGCTCGACGGTGTAGGCGACCTCGTCGGGTCCGTGCATCTTCGGCTTGACGATGTAGACCGACCCGGTGCGGCTGTTGGCCAGCGGACCGTTGCCGCCTCCGGCGCGCAGTCCGTGGACCGCTGCCAGGCTGGTGAACAGGGCGTCCTGAACGCCTTCGTAGACCTCGTTGCCCTGGGCGTCCACGATCGCGTCGTTCGTCATCAGGTGGCCGACGTTGCGCACGAACAGCAGGCTGCGGCCGGGCACTGTGAGCTCGCCATCGCCGTCCGGGGTGGTGTACGTGCGGTCCTCGTTGAGCACCCGGGTGAAGCTCTTGCCGTCCTTGCTGACCGGAGCCGAGAGGTCACCCCGCATCAGTCCCAGCCAGTTGCGGTAGGCGGCCGTCTTGTCGTCGGCGTCGACCGCGGCGACGGCGTCCTCGAAGTCGATGATCGTGGTGACCGCGGACTCCAGCACGACGTCCTTGATGCCCGCGGTGTCGGTGGAACCGATCGGGGAGTCGGGATCGATCAGGACCTCGATGTGCAGGCCGTGGTGGCGCAGCAGGAACGACCACTGCGGCGACCCGAAGTCGCCGGTGTAGCCGACGAACTGTCCGGGGTCGGCCAGGCCGACCGACGAGCGCTCGCGCGAGGAGTCATCCGCGCTGGATTCGCCGTCGCCGAGCTCGGCCAGCAGCTGCCCGTCGTCGATCTTGAAGCCGGTCGGATCCGACCAGGAACCCGTCGCCAGCGGCACGCTCTCGTCGAGGAACCGGCGGGCGTAGGCGATGACCTTGTCGCCACGCACCCGGTTGTAGCCGCTGCCCTGTTCGGCGCCGTCCTCCTCGGAGATGACGTCGGTGCCGTACAGCGCGTCGTACAGAGAACCCCAGCGGGCGTTGGCGGCGTTGAGGGCGAACCGGGCGTTGGTGACCGGCACGACCAGCTGCGGACCCGCGGTCGAGGTGATCTCCGCGTCCACGTTCTCGGTGGTGATGGTGAAGTCACCCGGATCGCCGGCGAGGTAGCCGATGTCGGTGAGGAACTGCTGGTACTCGTCGGCGTCGAGCGGGCCGATCGCACGCTGGCGGTGCCACTTGTCGATCTGCGCCTGCAGGTCGTCACGGCGGGCCAGCAGCTCGGTGTTCCGTGGAGTGAGGTCGGCGACCACCTTGTCGACGCCCGACCAGAAGCTGTCCGGGTCGATGTCGGTGCCGGGCAGCGCCTCGTCGTTGACGAAGTCGTACAGCACCCGGGCCACGCGCAGATTTCCCACCTCGACGCGATCGGTCATCGTTTCCTCCTCGCTCACCGGCACGTCCGCTGACGCGACGCGCGTTGACTCACCTTACCCACCGGTAACGTCGGCCCCCGCGCCGCGCGCCGCCGTGCGCAGCAGGTCACATCTGCCGGCGAGGGTGGCTCGCAGCGGTGCGGCCCGCTCCGCGATCTCCTGCTGGGCGCGCACGTACTCCGCCCGACCCGCCGGTGTCTCGACGGCGATCGGGTCGAATCCGTACCCGCTGAGGTCGTACGGGCTGGCCCGCATGTCCAGCTCCCGCGCGTCGGCGGCCAGCTCGAGACAATCCATCACCAGCTCGGAGGACACCAACGGTCCCAGCTTGTAGGCCCATTTGTAGCAATCCATCGCGGCGTGGACACAACCCGGTTGCTCGGTGGCGATCTGGCGGTCGCGGGTGAGGCGTTCGGCGTTGCGGCCCGCGGCAGCATCGGTGAAGAACCGGAAAGCGTCGAAATGGCTGCAGCGCAACGGCATCGACTCGACCACCGCGTCGGTGCCCGTCGGGCCGAGGCGCAGCGGCACCTGCGCGTGGCGGACCTCGGGGGCGCGGTACACCATCGCCCACTCGTGCAGCCCGAAGCAGTTCATCCGGGGTGCCCGCCGGGCGGTCGCCGTCAGCAGGTCGGCGATGAACCCGACGGTGTCGGCCCGTCCGGCCAGGTACTCCGTGCTGACGGTGACACCCTGCGGCGTGTGGTGATAGCCGGCGATGTCCAGGTGGCGCGCGGCGGACTCGCCCGCGAGCACCACCCCGAAGCCCGGGTGCCAGCGGCGCAGCAGACGCGGCCGCAGGTTGTAGTAGGTGAACAGGAAGTCCCACACCGGATGCGCCCGGCCGGCGCGCCGGCGGGCCAGATGCGGCGCGCAGAACGCGTCGACGCGCTCCCGGTGAGCGGATTCGCGTGCCTGCCAATCGGATTCGGAGAGGACGGCGGTCCCGGCGCGCAGTGGCACGTCAGCCGCCTTCGCGCGCAGCGCGACATCAGACACGGTGGGTGCCGTCCCGCACCGTCCCCACGAGGTCCTCGACCAGGTCCTCCAGCGCCACCATCGCCGTCACCGTGCCGTCGGTGGTGACCAGGGCAAGGTGGCTGTTGTCGCGCCGCAGCCGGGTCAGGGCATCGGGCAGCGGAAGCGACGCGGGCAGCGTGAGCAGCGGGCGCACCAGCGAGCGGTCCAGCACCGCCTCCGGGTCGTGCACCAGCGGCAGCACGTCCTTGATGTGCAGATAGCCGACGTACTCGCCGGACGGACCCGCGACGGGGAAGCGTGAGTAGCCGGTCTCGGCGAGTGCCCGTTCGACCGCGCCCACGGTCGGGCCGGAGTCCGCGGCTGTGGCGGACACGGTGTGGATCTCGCTGAGCGGCATCGCCACGTCGCGGACCACGCGGTTGCGGATCTGCAGCGCGCGGGTCAGCCGGGTGTGCTCCTCGGTGTCGAGCAGACCCTCGGACACCGACTCGGCGATCATCTCCGAGAGCTCCACCGTGGACACCGCCACCGCCAGCTCGTCCTTCGGCTCCACCCCGAATGCCCGCAGCGTGCTGTTGGCGCACCAGTTGTAGAACGCGATGAACGGCCGAGCCGCCCGGATGTAGATCAGGTAGACCGGGATCAGCAGCATCGCCGTGGATTCCGGGCCCGCGATGGCGATGTTCTTCGGGACCATCTCACCGAGCAGGACGTGCAGCGTCACCACGATGCCGAGTGCCACCACGAACGACACGGTGTGCAGCACCGCGTCGGGGATGCCGACGAGCCCGAACGGCTTCTCCAGCAGGTGAGCCACCGCGGGCTCGCCCACCCGGCCGAGCAGGATCGAGCACACGGTGATGCCCAACTGGGAGCCGGCCAGCATCAGCGACAGGTTCTCACCGGCCCGGATGACGGTGACGGCGCTGCTCTTGCCCTGTTCCACCAGCGCCTCGAGCCGGTCGCGGCGCGCGGAGATCAGCGCGAACTCCGAGCCGACGAAGAACGCGTTGGCCGCCAGCAGCAGCACGGTCAGCAGCACGCCGAAGAGGTCGCCGCCCATCAGTCGTCCCGCTCCTCGTCCTCGATCTCGCCGCGTCGGCCCAGCTCGGTCAGCTCGAGCTGATCGATGCGCCTGCCGTCCATCTGCACCACGGTCGCCAGCCAGTGCACCGGGTCGTCCAGGACGGTGTCCGGGTCGAAGGCGGTGAGCTCGACGGTCTCCCCGGGTTCGGGGATGTGGCCGAGTTCCTCCAGCACCAGTCCGCCGATCGTCTCGTATTCGCCTTCGGGCGCCCGGAATCCGGTCTCGGTGGCCACCTCGTCGATCCGCAGCAGGCCCGACACCTTCCAGCCGCCACCGGCGGGCTGCACGTCGGGGGTCGCGTCGTCGTGCTCGTCGCGCACGTCGCCGACGATCTCCTCGATGAGGTCCTCGACGGTGACCATGCCCGCGGTGCCGCCGTACTCGTCGACGACCAGGGCGGTCTGCAGGCCGTTGGCGCGGATCTGGGTCATCACCGCGTCGCCGTCGAGCGTCGACGGCACGGTGGCCACAGGCAGCGCCAAGGTCGCCAGCTTGGTGCTCGCCCGCTCGTCGTGCGGTATCGCGAACACCTGCTTGACGTGCACCATTCCGATCGTCGAGTCGAGGTCGCCCTCCACGATCGGGAAGCGCGAGTAGCCGGTGCCGATCGCCGCCTCGATGAGGTCGGCCACGGTGTCGTCGGCCTGCATCGCCTCGATCTCGGTGCGCGGGGTCATCAGCTCCTCGGCGGTGCGCTCGCCGAACTGCAGCGACCGGTCCATCAGCACCGCGGTGACCGGGTCCAGTGATCCGCTGCGCGCCGAGTTGCGCACCAGTGAGATCAGTTCCTGCGCCGAGCGGGCCGAGCGGAGTTCCTCGGCGGGCTCGATGCCGAGGCGGCGCAGGATCCAGTTGGCGGTGCCGTTGGTCATCCGGATGAGCGGGGTGGCCAGCATCGAGAACAGCAGTTGCGGCGGCGCCGACGCGCGCGCGGTCGGCACGGGCAGCGCCACGGCCAGGTTCTTGGGCACCAGTTCGCCGAAGATCATCGACACCGAGGTGGCGATCAGGATGGCCAGCACCAGGGCCAACCCGCTTGCGACGTTGGCGGGCAGGCCGAGGGCGTCAAGGCCGGGTTGCAGCAGCCGCGCGACGACGGGTTCGGCGAGGTAGCCGGTGGCCAGCGTGGTGATGGAGATGCCGACCTGCGCCCCGGACAGCTGAAACGACAGCGTGCGGTGCGCCCGGCGGACCATGTGGTCGCGGCGGTCCCCGTCGCGGGCATTGGCCTCGACGGTGCTGCGCTCCAGCGCGGTGAGCGAGAACTCCGCCGCCACGAACACGGCGGTGCCTGCGGTCAGCACGATGATGGCCAGCACCGACAGGAGCGAAAGCGTGACGCTCACTTCATTCTCCCCGCGGGGGCGCCGGGCACGAGGCCCGGCCGACTAGGGGAGGGTTCCGCGTCGGACTGCTCCGGGGACGGCTGCTCGGCCCGGCAGGCCCGTTCGGTACCGGGGCCATCGGCGGGTGCCTGCGGCACGTAGTCCCTTCCTCGTTCGGCGAATGAGAATCCAATGGTAACCGGTGCGCTGTGCGGCCCGCGCGCTCGTGGTGACCAGCCGGCGGCCCGTCGCCAGAGCTGAGCCTGTCCTCAGTCGCTCGGTGATAAGTTGCCAGAGCCGGGTCGGTTCACAGCGGCCTCACAGTGCACGACGAAAGCGGGTCGATCCATGCGTTTCGCCTTGTCACGCCTCACGGCCGCGGTGTGCGCCGCCGCCACCGTGCTGTCCCTGACCTCGTGCGGCGGCTCGGATTCCGTCGACGCAAGTGAGTCGCTGGTGGTGTACTCGGGCCGCAGTGAGGAGCTCGTCGGGCCGCTGCTGGAGAAGTTCAAGGCCGAGACGGGGCTCAACGTCGAGGCGCGCTACGCCAGTTCCGGGGAGATGGCCGCCCAGCTGATCACCGAGGGCGACAAGTCGCCCGCCGACGTGTTCCTGTCCCAGGACGCCGGGGCGCTCGGGGCGGTCGCCAAGGCCGGGCTGTTCGCCCAGATCGACACCGCGACACTGGAAGCCGTGCCGGCCAATTATTCGGCGGCCGACGGCAGCTGGGTCGGCGTGTCCGGTCGTGCGCGGGTGGTGGTGTTCAATCCGCGGCTCGCACCGAATCCGCCCGACACCGTCGACGGCGTGCTGGCGCCGGAGTGGAAGGACAAGATCGGGTTCGCACCGAGCAACGCGTCGTGGCAGTCGTTCGTCACCGGTCTGCGGGTGGTACGCGGCGATGCGGGAGCCGAGCAGTGGCTGCGCGCGTTCAAGGCGCAGAACCCGAAGGCCTACGAGAACAACGTCGCGGTCCGCGATGCCGTCGACAAGGGTGAGGTCGCGCTCGGTCTGGTGAATCACTACTACCTCTACGAGCTGATCGACGCCAAGGGCGGGGACGCGGTGACCGCGCAGAACAAGTTCATGGCGCCGGGCGACCCGGGTGGCCTGGTCAACGTCGCCGGCGTCGGCGTCCTCAAGTCGGCACCGAATCCTGCTGGGGCGCAACGATTTGCGGCCTACCTGGTGGGCAAGACCGCCCAGGAGTACTTCGCCGGCGAGACCAAGGAGTACCCGCTGGTCGCCGGCGTCGCCACTGCCGAGGGCATGCCGCCACTGGCCGATCTGCAGCCTCCCGCGGTGGACCTGTCCCAGCTCGACGACCTCGAGGCGACCCAGGAGATGCTGGTCGCAACCGGGTTGCTGACGAACTGATCCGGGTGCGGCGAGCCAGGGTGCGCCGTCGGCCGCCCGCGCTGCTGCTCGGCGCCGCCGCGGGTGTCTCGGCGGCCACACTGCTGCCGTTGTACTACCTCGGCGACCGCGCGCTGGCCCGCGGGTGGGCGTTCGTCGCCGACGAACTCGCCCAGCAGCGGACGGCCGCCCTGGTCGGCCGGTCACTGCTGCTGGTGGTCGTGGTGACCGCGGGATGCGTGGTGCTCGGCGTGGGGTTCGCGGTGCTGCTCACCCGCACCGACGTGCCGTTCCGGCGGTTCTTCGGCGTCGTCCTGGCCCTGCCGCTGGCGATTCCGAGTTACCTGCTGGCGTTCCTGTGGCTGTCGGCGCAGCCCGCGGTGGCCGGCTTCTGGGGCGCGTGCCTGGTGCTCACCCTCGGCTGCTATCCGTACGTGTTGCTGACCACCACGGCGGCCCTGAACCGGATGGACCCCGCCCACGAGGAGGTGGCCCGCTCGCTCGGGCTGTCCGGCCTCGCCGTGCTGTTCCGGGTGACGCTGCGGCGGGTACGCGCCGCCGTCGCGGCAGGCGCGCTGCTGGTGGCGCTGTATGTGATCAGCGACTTCGGTGCCGTCGCCGCCATGCGCTACGAGGTGTTCACGTGGGTGATCTACGGCGCGTACCGCTCGGGGTTCAACCCGTCGCGGGCCGCCGTGCTGTCGCTGGTGCTGATGGTGTTCGCGCTCGCGCTGGTGATGCTCGAAGGCCGGGCACGCGGCCGGGCGGCGGCTTACCGGGTCGGCGGCGGCTCGGCGCG
>NZ_JAUMSQ010000178.1:0-10814 GCF_030519285.1 Mycolicibacterium arseniciresistens | reverse complement strand
AACCCGGCGGGCCGCACCGGCGCGGCGCTCAACGGCCTCTGCCGCCGCGACGGCGACGCCGGCGTCTGGACGGCCCCGCTCGACGACGACCTGGCGGAGTTGATCGAAGGCGTTCACCGGTCGGACGATCTGCAGGGTGCCGCGGACATCGCGGTGCGCGCGGTGCTGCGCGCTGCGGGCGTCGATCCGGCCGATGTCTCGCCAGTGCACCCCGCGCTGAGCCGGGCTGTCGAGCTGGTGTCGGCGAGCATGCCCGACCGGGCCGATCTCGTCGCCGTCGCCCGAGCGGTCGCCGTGTCACCGGACTACCTCGGGAGGCTGTTCCGCAGGCAGACCGGCGTGTCCTTCTCGGCGATGGCCCGGTGGTCGCGGCTGCTGAGCGCGCTGCCTCACCTGGACCGCGGCGCGTCGGTCACCGATGCGGCCCATCTGGCCGGGTTCGCCGACGGCGCCCACGCCCACCGCGTGTGCCGGGAACTCGCGGGCATCTCGCCCAGCCAGGTCGCGCGGCTGCTGGCGGAGAACAGGACGGATCCGTTCAAGCGCGAGTAGCCCTGCGGGCAGAGACTGATCCCATGCCGGTGATGTCGAAGATCGAGCGGGCGTTCTGCTGCGGGGCGCTGTGGCGCCGCAGCACCGATTCGATCGTGGGCACACTGCAGGTCGACCGATTGGGTCGCGACGTCCTCGAGATCGGTTCCGGCAGCGGAGCGGTCGCCGCGGCACTGCAGCAGGCGCTGCCCGGCGCGGCGGTGACGGCCAGTGACCTCGATCCGGTCATGGTGGCCGCCGCGGGCCGCCGCCTGCAGCGGTTCCCGGAGGCGCGGGCGGTGCCCGCCGACGCCACCGCGCTGCCGTTCGGAGACGACGCGTTCGACTCCGTCGTCAGTTGCCTGATGCTGCACCACATCATCGAGTGGGAGGCCGCGGTCGGTGAGATCGCCCGCGTGCTGCGTCCCGGTGGCATGTTCGTGGGCTACGACCTGGTGCGCACCCCGGCGGCGACGTGGCTGCACCGCCTCGACCGGTCACCCTTCCGGCTGCTGACCCCGCGCGAACTCGGCGACGCCTGCCGGGCCGAGGGGTTGTCGGTGGAGGTGGAACCGCGCTACCGCGGCCAGGCGATGCGCTTCACCGCGACCCGGTGACAGTCCTCAGCGATGCCGCTGCGCGCGTTCCTCGGCGTAGGCGAACGCCGCTGCCTCGTCGTCGAGTTCGAACTCGCAGAGACCCGCGCATCGCCCATCCCGCACGTCGAACACGTAGATGCGCGTCCACGAGTACTGTTCGCCGTCGCGTCCGAGGCCCTCGCGCTCGTTGCGGCTGATGCAACACGTCGGCGACACCCACAGCGACGCCGAGTGCCACGTTCGCATCGACGTGGTCCACGACGTCCACTCCTCGAGGCTGGTGCGGAGCTGCGTCGCCGACCGGTCCGGAAACGGTGAGGTGGAACGGATCTCGAACAGCATCTCCGAATCGGTCAGCTCGTCGAACAGCCGATCGTAATCGCGGGTGTTCAGCGCGACGATCCATTCGGTCTGCACCGCGCCTGCGGCCGCGAACTCCTCGCCTTCTCCTGCGAGGTAGCGTCGCTCGAGTTCGCGGTAGGCGGCGTCGAAGTCCTGCTCGTCGAATCGGCTCTCGGAGGCGATGAGGCCGCCCTGGTCGATCTCCACGACGTGCAACTGCACACTCTCGTTCCCGGCGTCATCCGACCACCGGCTCCAGTGCAGGTTGAGCGTCTCACCCCGCACCGCCAGGAAGCGGATCTCGGAACGGTTGTACTGTGCGCAGAGTCGTTCGAATGCGGCGCGGAAATCACTCTCGCCCCGGATGGGGGCACCGCTGAGTCGCCGGCGGTCGTCGAACGCGGTCCGATCCGAGCAGTGCCGCATGATGCCGTCGACGTCGCTTTTGCGCAACGCCTCGTTCATCGCCAGCACGACGTCACAGGACGGGTTGGTGACGGGCAGGCGACTGCCGTTGTCCCGCAATCGCGCCTCGGCATGCGCGAACGCCGCTTCCTCGTCCTCCACCGGGAACTCGCACATCGACGCGAGCCGGCCGCCGCGGAATTCGCAGACGTAGAGCCGGGCCCACGCGTACCGCTCACCGTCATGGCCGACGGCCTCTCGCTCGTTGCGGCCGATGCAACACGTCGGCGACAACCAGGACGCCGCAGAGAACCATGTCCGCACCGACGCCACCATCGCGTAGAGCTCCTCGAAGGTCGCACGGAGTTCGGCGGCGGAGCGATCGCCGAAAACTGATCTCGTGCCGCTCGCCACGTGGAAGTCGGGTGTGGTGAGTTCGTCGAACAGCCGGTCGAAATACCCCCCATTGGTGCAGATGGTGACCTCGGTCGCGACAAGCCCCGCTTCGGTGAACGCCGCGCCTTCACCTGCGTGATAACGCTTTTCCAGCTCCCGGAAGGCCTCGTCGAAATCGTCCTCGTCGAAACGGCCTTCGTAGACGAACCGGCCGTCCTCCCCGATTTCGCTCACATGCAGACAGGTGGTCTCGTAGCCCGCGTCGTTCGAGGAGCGGCTCCAGGCCATGTGCAGACGCTCGCCCCGCACTGCGAGCGTGCGCGTCTCGAAGTGGCTGTACTGGTCGAGGACGCGCTCGAACGCCGCACGGAAGGCGTCGGCACCGCGGACGGGGTCACCACTGAGGCACCGCCGGTCTTCGTAGACGAGACGGTCGGAGCAGCACTCGATCGCGCCGTGGGCGTCGTGCGCCCGCATCGCGGTCCAATAGGCGTGGGCTGTCCGGCTTGCCCGGTTCTCGACGGCCAGCCGGCTGACGGTGGCGCGGATCCGCTCCTCGGCGTAGGCGAACGCCGCCTCCTCGTCCTCCACCGCGAACTCGCACATCGACGCGAGTCGGCCGCCGCGAAATTGGAAGACGTACAACCACGTCCACGCGTAGCGCTCACCGTCATGTCCGACGGCTTCGCGCTCGCTGCGGCCGACGCAACATGTCGGTGACACCCAGCACAAGGCTGACTGCCATATCCGCGCGGACGCGACCATCGCATAGAGCTCCTCGTACGTCACACGAAGCCCCGAGGCAGTGCGGTCGCCGAACACCGATCGCGTCCTGCTCTCGATGCGAAAGTCCGAGGTGGTCAACTCTCCGAACAACCGGTCGAAGTCACGGGTGTTGAACGCGGTCGTGATGTCGGTCCCGACGCGTCCGGCCTCGGCGAAACTCGCGCCCTCGCCCGCGTAGTGGCGTCCCTCGAGTTCACGGAAGGCGTTGTCGAAGTCGTCCTCGTCGAAGCGGCCTTCGTAGACGAACCGACCGTCGTCGCCGATCTCGTTCACGTGCAGGAAGGTGGTCTCGTCCCCGGCGTCGGTCGACCAGCGGCTCCAGCCGAGATGCAGGCGCTCGCCTCGCACCGCGAGGGTGCGCGCTTCGAAGTGGTTGTACTGCTCGAGGATGCGTTTTTGTGCTGCGCGCAGTGCAGCGCCGTCGGAGAGCTCATCGCCGCAGAGCCGCCTGCGGTCGTCGAATACGAATGCGTGCGAGTAGCCGTCGAACATGGCGTCCAGGTCGCCTGCGCGAGCCGCATTCAGTAGCGCGTAGAACGTCCGGCCGGCGCCGTTCTCGACGGCGAGTCGGCTCTCGGCCGCGCGCACCACCTCGGCGGCGTAGGCGAACGCGGCATCCTCGTCCTCGAGTTCGAACTCGCACATGGACACGAGCTGCCCGTTGCGAATCTCGTTCGCGCACAGGCGGTGCCAGGTGTACTGCTCGCCGTCTTGTCCCACCGCCTCCCGTTCGAACCGGAAGATGCCGCAGTACGGTGTCACCCAGTGAATCGCGGGGAGCCACGTGCGCGTGGTGCTGACGATCGCGTCCAGCCCCTCCATGGTCGCGCGGAACTCGCCGGTGGAGCGATCGGGGAAGAGCGCTCGTGACCGGTTCTCGACGCGCATCTGCGGGCCGGTGAGCTCGACGAACGCCCGGTCGAAATCACCCTCGTTGATGGCGATGAGCCACTGGGTCGAGACGATGCCGCCTTCGGCGAATGCCGCACCCTCTCCGGTGTAGTAGCGATCTTCGAGTACCCGATAGGCGTCGAGGAAGTCGTCCTCGTCGAAGCGGGCGTGATAGGTGAGCCGACCGTCGTCGCCGGTCTCGTTCACATAGAACGAGGTGGTCTCGTTCCCATCGTCATCGGCCCAGCAAGTCCATGCCAGGTGCAGGCGTTCACCACGCACGGCCAGCACGCGGATGTCGAATCGGCAGTACTGGGTGAAAATGCGCTCGATCGCCGCTCGCATGGCATCACGCCCGACGACGGGATCGCCCGCGAGCCGCCGGCGGTCGTCGTACACGAAGCGATCCGAATACCAGTCGAGGGTGCCCTCGACGTCGCGCGCCTGTACGGCACGCGTGAATGTCGGAAAGTAATCGCAGGACCGGTTGTCGACTTCCATGCGCGAGGACGCGGGCGCTCGTGCCGTGTGGGTCGGAGCCGAAGCCATCGGCTCATCCGCCTCGGCCACCCGGCCGACGGAGCTCGCGACGTCCTTCGCGGCGTAGAGCCGGTCGGCGTTCTCGCGAGCGGCCCTGGCGCCGAGCGTATCTCCCGCCGCGACGAGCACCCGGCTCAGCGCGAGGCAGGCGTCGGCGTGATCGAGCACCAGATCGGTTCCCTCGGCGACGGCGACCGCGTCGCGGGCCATGGCGGCGGCCTCGCCGAAACCGCCTCGTGCGGCGTGGATCTCCGCCCGCACCGCACGCCAGGCGATCGCCGTCTTCAAGTTGTGTCCGGCGAGGCGCTCGCTCTCGGTGGCGTACCGGTCGGCTTCGTCGATCCGGCCCTGTGCGAGTACCGACCGTGCCAGAAGTGCCGCGGCCAGGCCCGCATCCGCGCCGACCCCCAGCGCGTCCAGCCCCTCCAGGGCGTTGCGGAAGTGCGGCTCGGCGGCGACCGCATCGCCCTCCATCGATTCGATGATGCCCGCGAACAGTTCGATCTCCATCAGCCCGTGCCGCAGACCGAGGTCGGCGACAACCTGGCGCGCATCGGCCAGCATCGAACGCGCCTTTTCCGGGCGGCCCCTCAGCAGTTCCAGCAACGCCAGGCAGCGCAGCGAGGTGGCCTCGAGCGAGGGGGCGGCCGTCGTCATCCGCTGCATCCGCACCACGTCGAGGCACCGGCCGCCGGCTTTGGGCAGGGGACTCGGACCCCAGAGCGCCGCTGCGGGAGCCGCGCCGAGCGCGGCGGTGATCTGCCGGTGATCGCCGCTGTGGCGAGCGGCGATCAGCGCTTCGAAGAGGTCGGCTTCGCAGTCGCCGATCCGGCCGAGCCGCGCGCGGGCGCCGGCTCGCACCCGGTGGGCCTTGGCCAGCCCGGCTGATTCGCCGCGCCGGCCGAATTCATCGATGGCGGACTGCAATCGGGAGTCCACGTCCGGCAGCCGGTCCGGGTCGGTGTAGACGACGAACTGACTGCGGTAGCAGATGGCCCACGGTGCGAGCGCCTGATCGGCGATCCGGTCGAGGTCGTCGACGAGCGGGGCGCCGGCCGCCACGTCACCCGCGGAGAGGAACGCCTCACAACCGATGAGCAGCAGGTCTGCCAGCACCGTGTGGTCGGTGCGGGCCAAAGCCGCACCGCGGGCGGCCTGATTGCCCGCGGACAGCAGTTCGTCCCGGTCGAGGGCGCGGCGCGCCGACGCGGCGTAGTGGCGGGCGGACCGCAGCGCAAGCGCTTCCGACTGCTCGTCGGGTGTGCCGAGCTCGTTGCGGTACGCACAGGCGGCCTCGAGGTGGCGGGCGATCATCTCGTCGGAATCGAAGGCGCCGCTCGGCTCTCCCGATGCGACCCAGTCGGCCAGCCGCTCGTGAAGGTCGGCTCGATCGGATTTCAGCAGTCTGCGGTAGGCGACGTCGCGGATGAGCGCATGGTGGAACCGCCACACGGGTTCGTCGCCGACATAGGCTCCGCTGGGTTGGGCCAGCTCGAGCCGGCGAAGGCGGCTGAGCGAGGTGGTGATTCGCGCCGTGTCGCTGCCCACCAGCGTGCAGACGGCTCCCACCGAGAAGTCGCTGCCGATGACAGCGGCGACCTCGAGTACGCGCCGATCGGTGGCACTGAGCCGTTCCAGCCGGGAGGCGAGAAGCGCCTGAATGGTCGGCGGGACGGTGATGGCATCGACGTCGATGGTGAGGCGCCAGCCGGCCGGCTCGGAGACCAGCACGCCGTCGTGAGCCAGCATCGCGATCAGCTCGCGCACGAACAGTGGGTTGCCTCCGGTCGACGACGGCAGGCGACGGATCAGCTCGGCGGGCAGTCGGTCGGCGTCGAGCACCTTGGCCGCGAGTTCGGCGGTCGCTTCGGCGTCGAGGCCACCGAGCGGCAGTGCCGCCGACACCCACCGGCTGACGGTGACGAGCTCGGGCCGGACCTCGCGGAGTTCGGGCCGCGCCAGCGCCATCACGACAACCGCGACGTCCTGCACCCACTCCACCAGATGCTCGACGAAGTCCAGTAGCAATGTGTCGGCCCAGTGGATGTCGTCGACGACGAGCAGCAGAGGCCCGTCCGAGGCGAGTACCTCGATGAATCGGCGCAGCGCCCAGAACGTCTCCTCGACCGACCCGGGGACACCGGCGGCCAGGCCGTTCAGATCACGCAGCAGCCTCTCACGTTCGGAAACCCCGGCCGGAAGCGAGTTTTCGAGATCACGCGCCCGCAGCACCTCGATGATCGGCGCCAGCGCGACGGTTCCCTCGACGTCGCACCGGGATTCGATCACCCGGACGTCGGGCGCAGCCGCGGCGAATTCGGCTGCCAGGCGGCTCTTTCCGACGCCGGGGTCGCCGATGACGGTCACCAGTCTGACCGCCCGCGAAGTGACTGCGTCGTCGAGCACCGCCTGCAGCGTCCGGACCTCCTCGGTGCGGCCGACGAAGGGCGTGGCGTCGGGGGCCGACCGGTGGCCGAGCCACCGGTGCACCGCCACCGGCGCGGTGCGGCCCTTGACCTGGACGTGACCGAGGGATTCATACGCGTACCTGCCGCGGGTGGCCCGCCACGTCTCCTCACCGACCACGACGAGGCCGAGCGGGCATTCCGCCTCGAGCCGCGCCCCGACGTTGAGGGCGTCGCCCACCAGGTCCGCATCGCCGGCGCCGACGACGACCTCACCGGTGTTCACCGCCACCCGCAGCGCGAGCTCGGTGCCGTGGGCTGTGGCGACGAAGGCGGCGAGCTCGACGAAGCGCTCCTGCAGCTCGACCGCGGCTTCGACGGCGTCGGCGGCGTCGTCGGGGCGGATCCCTGGAACGCCCCACACCGCCATGAATCCGTCGCCGATGTACTTGGTGACGCCGGCGCGGTGTCGCTGCGCGGTCTGGCGCAGCAGGTGGTGGTACCGGCTCATGACGTCGCGCGCCGTCTCGGCGTCGACCCGTTCCTCGAAGGCGGTCGACCCGGCCAGGTCGGCGAACATGACGGTCACGGTCTTGCGGGCGGCTTGGGCGGGTGGGTCCGCTGCGGGAAGCTCCGCGGTGTCGAGCGGTGTTCCGCATCCTCGGCAGAACCTCGCCGTCGCGGTCGCCTCCAGACCGCATGCGGCACAGGTGCGCGCGAGCGATCCGCCGCATCCCTCGCAGAAGCGGGCGTCCGCCTCGTTGGTCGTGGCGCAGGACGGACAGGTGCGGCGGTTTCCGGCCATGGTCAGTCCGGCCTCAGCGCCAAGCAGTCGTGGTCCTCGACGGCGGCGGCTGCGCGGTCGAGCATGCACCGCAGCAGCTCGAGTTGGCGGTCGTTCGCGATGTCGATCCGGCCTGCGGCGATGATGGGGTACAGGAAGCACGATGCGGTGGTGAGCCGGTAGTCGCGCCGCAATTCTTCTACCGGATAGTCGATCCCGCGCTCGGCGAGGCATTCGGCGTAGTGCCCGACGAGTCCGTCCTCGCAGCCGCGCCGAACGTCGGTCGCCAGGCTCTGGGTGATGAAGTAGGCGACGTCGTAGGCCCCGCGGCCCTTGGCGGTGATCTGCCAGTCCAGCGCCGTGACCGGTGGGTCGTCGGCCGTGACGGCGAAGAACAACTGGTCGAGCCGCAGGTCTCCGTGCAGGAACGTCATGGGCGGACGGGCGAATTCGGCGAGCAGCCACGGCATCAGCGAGGGCAGCCGCTCGCCGAAGCGGCGCACGGCGGGGGACAGGCCGGACCCGACGCGGTCGAGCGCGACCGGCCAGCCGGCCTCGTAGTTCCCAATGGCGATGGCGGCGAACGCGGGAGTGCTGTACGTCTGCAACCAGGGCAGCGATCGGAGCCGCTCGTTGTCCCACCAGTGGGCGTGGTGCGAGGCGATGCCGTCGATCACCGCCTCCGCGTCCTCCGCGGTGCATCCGATGGTCTGGTCGGCCCTGCGGAGGCGCGAGAGATCATCGAGGACGAGCACGAAGTCGTGTGTCGCCTCGTCGATGGCGGCGAAGTACGGACGCGCAGGGGGCAACGGATTGGCGAGGCCGATCTCCCGGTAGAACGTGACCTCGCGCAGGTAGAACTCCAGATCCTCACACAGTGCCGACCGCGCCTGCTGGTCGAGCGTGGGAAGTTTCACCACCACCGAGGCCGGCAGGTCGGGCGCACCGTCGAGGCGGACCCGGAACAGCCGGCCGAGCAGTCCGACACCGATCGCGATCTGCTCGACGTCACAGCCCCGGACATCCGCCTCGAGGACGTCGCTGAGCCAGGCGGGGGTGATGCACTGAGGACCGACCGGCATTGCGGGCATATCCGTCGCCTCCCCGTGGCCTCCCCACGACCAGCTCAATCGTACGAGACCGGGGACTTCCAGCGACGGAATCGCGTAGTCCGGGTGCCGATCGTCAGCTGATCGCCGGCGCCTCGGGTTTCGACGGCGTGCCGGGCACGACCTTTCTCAGCCACGGCGGGTCGATGCCCTCGTCGAGGCGGCCGTCGTCCTTGGCGTCGAGGTAGCGGAAGTACAGCACGGCGAACACCACCACGAGCATCAGCGACCAGCCGTAGGTGATCTTCATGTACTCCAGGAACCGGCCGGTCGTCGGCCAGTGCCCGAGCAGCCAGCGGTCCATCGTCATGAAGCCGTAGACCGCCAGCCACGCCGGCCAGTTGTGCAGCACCGAATTGCGCAGCACCACCGTCATCAGGAACGGGAACAGCATCGTCGAGTAGTAGCCCTGGCCCAGCGACAGCACCAGGAACGACGCGGTCAGCAGTACCCCGGATGACGTGAGCATCCAGAACAGCGGGTCCCGCTCGCGGTAGTAGCGGTACAGCAGGTACAGGCTGGCCGCGGCGATCAGCCCGAAGCCGATGCGCAGCAACAGGATCAGCCACATCGGCAGGCCGTAATAGATGCCGTTGCCGAGGATCGATGAATTGAAGTAGTCGCGGGTGGACAGGAAGTACGGCACGGTGTTGCGCACGAAGTTCATGGGGTCGCTGACCAGCGGCCAGGCCACCGCGTTGGCCAGCAGTGGGACCCCGATCGCGGTGACGAACGTGTAGAACTGCCGGTTCAGCAGGGGAATCAGCAGCAGCGGTACCAGCGATGGCTTGACCACTATCGTCAAGCCGATCGCCGCACCCGCCAGCAGTTCGGCGTTGCGCCCGCCCTTGAGCAGGAATCGGAAGAACAGCACGCCGCCGAGCAGCATGCAGCCGTTGATGTTGGTGAAGACCAGGGTGTTGGTGACGGATTCGGTGCAGAACATGGCCAGCAGGAGCGCCGGCGCGGCCACCGAGGACAACGTGTAGTCGAAGATCCGGAGCAGAAGGTAGGCGGCGATCAGGAATGCGACGACGTTGACGGTGATGTACCAGTAGCGCGCCGCGTCCACGGGCAGGTAGCCGAACGGCGCCAGCAGCAGGGTGCCGCCCGGCGGGTACAAGTAGTGCGGGTCGACGTGGCCGAAGTTCTCGTTGTAGATGTCCCAGCCCATTTTGAAGTTGACCACTGCGCGGTAGACGGGGCCGAAATCATCGGTGATGTAGCCGTTGGTGCCCAGCACGTAGCTGCGGTGGATGATCGACATGATCGCGAGTGGCCAGAGCGCTGACCGCAGCACGGTCGCGGCGCTCGGCGGCGAGGTGCGGGGCCGGAAGGCGTTCAGGATCGAGGCGGTGAACGGCACGAGCGGAAACTTACACCGGCGCTCGGGTGCCGCGGACCGGCGGATCAGGCCGGGCAGTACGTGTCGGTCTCCGGCGGCGTGCCCTTGTCGAGGTAGCCGACGACGGGCGCCAGCGCGCACGGCGAGTAGATCGAGGCGCCGTGGCCGATGCCCTGCCACATCACCCGCTTGCTGTTGGTGCCGGCGTTGATGACCGTGGCGGCGACGGCGGCGACGCCTTCGTTGCCGACGATCGGGTCGTTCTGCACGCCGAGCAGCAGCACCGGCACCTTGAGGTCCTTGGGCTCCTCGGGCGCCGATCCGCTCGGCCAGTTGAGGCAGGTGACGAGGTCGAGCGCGCCGACGGCGCCGAACTGCGGGTAGAGCTTGCCCCACGCCACCACGAGTTCGCGGACCCGGTCGGGCGTCGGCCGGTTGAGGGCGTCGCTGCAGGAGTTGACGAACTGGCCGTCGGTCTGGCGCAGATCCTCGGCCCGGGTGATCAGGTCGCGCAGGCCGCTGTCGTCGCCGCCGCGGGCGGCGGCCAGTGTGGCCGCGAGTTCGTTGGTGCTGGCGACGCGGTCGCCGGTGGGGAAGGCCAGCGCGGTGGAGATGGCCTCGGCGACCGCGGACACCGACGCCCCGCCGGGTCCGTCGCCTGCCCGCGCGTCGGCCAGCAGG
>NZ_JAUMSQ010000177.1:0-8588 GCF_030519285.1 Mycolicibacterium arseniciresistens | reverse complement strand
GGCGGCCAGTGTGGCCGCGAGTTCGTTGGTGCTGGCGACGCGGTCGCCGGTGGGGAAGGCCAGCGCGGTGGAGATGGCCTCGGCGACCGCGGACACCGACGCCCCGCCGGGTCCGTCGCCTGCCCGCGCGTCGGCCAGCAGGCCGTCGACCGCGGCCTTCGGGTCCGGCCCGAGGGGGCAGGCGGTCGCGGCGCACTGGGCGGCGAACGCGTCGAGCGCGGCCTGTTCGCCCTTGACGCGTTGTTCGGCCGCGGCCTCGGCGCCCACCGCCAGCGGCAGCGGGGAGTCGAGCAGCAGCCGGGCCACCTTGTTGGGGTGCGAACCGGCGTACGCCAGCGCCACCTGGGAGCCGTTGCCGATGCCGAGGATCGCCAGTGCCGGAACATCCCAGGTGCTGCGCAGGCGTTCGAGATCCTCGGCGGCGTGGGCGTTGTCGTACGCGGAGTCACCGGGCGCGATGGTGTCGGTGCAGCTGGTGGTGGCCGTCACGGTGATGGCGCTGAGGTTGGCGACGGGGTCGTCGCCGTACTGGAACTGGGCCTGCTCGCGCATCTCCTGGCGGTCGTAGGTGTCGCGGCAGTCCAGCGCGCCGGACATGCCGATGCCGCGCCGGTCGACGGCGACGATGGGCCGGCCCTTCAGCACGTCGGAGCCGGTGCGCGTCAACCACATAGGCAGTTGGGCCGACGACGGGGCGTCGGTGCCGGTGGTGAGCACGAGGGGGCCGGCGTCCGAGGGGGTCTGCGCGGTCTTGGCGCGGACCACGCCGATCGTCACCGAGCCGGTGGCCCCGTCAATCGAGTCGAGATCGGAGTCGTAGTCCGCGCAGTCGAGCGTCACCCCGGGCAGCGGGTCGACGCCGGCGTCCCGGAACACCCGGGAGGTGCAGTCCCGCCACGACAGGTCGTTCTTGGGTGCTTCGATGGCCGGCGGCCCCGCGGCCTGCTGGGTGGGAGGCGCCTCGCCCTGCGGCCCGGCGCCGGAGTCGGTGGCGAATCGGGGGTTGGCGCCGAGCCCGGGGGAGCAGCCGGCCAGCAGCACCGTCAGGGTGACGGTCGACAGGCTCAAGGCCGTGAGCAGCGCAGGGTGCCGACGCATGGTGACCACAGTAGCGATCGTCGCCGCGAGCTCAGTTGCTGCGCACGTACCGCGTGTACAGGTAGCCCTGTCCATCGGCGAGCACGTGGCTGCGGGTCATCGGTGTGTGGACCTGCCCGGGTCCGGTGACGATGCGCTGGGCGTCGCCGCCGACGAGCACCGGGGCGAGCGTCAGGCACAGTTCGTCGAGCAGGTCGGCGCCGGTGAACATGCCGAGGATGCCGGGGCCGCCCTCGGTGAGCACACGCAGCAGCCCGCGCTCGGCCAGCAGCGTCAGCGCGCGTGCGGCGTCGACGGAGTCCGGGTCGGCGCCCGAGGCGTCGATGACCTCCGCCAGCCCGCCGAGCCGGTCGCGGGTGCTGCGGGCGGCGTCGGCACTGGTGAGGATGAGGGGCCGGACCTCGGTGCGATGAAACAGCTTGGCGTCGTGGTCGAGTCGGCCGCCGCGGGTCAGCACGGCGATGGGCGGCACCTCAGTCTGCCCGCGCTGCTGACGGGCCGAACGGGCGGCGGGCCCGAGCTGCACGCCCGAGTAGTTCTCCACCCGCACCGTCGAGGCGCCGACGACGATCACGTCGGCCGCTTCGCGCATCATGCCGAACAGCGCCCGGTCACCGTCGCCGCCCAGCGCGCCGGACTTGCCGTCGGCGGTCGCACCGCCGTCCACGCTGGTGATCATGTTGCCGCGGACCCAGCAGCGGGCGAGGTCGTCGGGGTAGCGGTAGAAGTCCGCGACGCGTTCGTCGTCCACCACCTCGACCGCGTCGAGCACTGTGAACTGTGTCCCAGCGACGGTCTCGGGCATACGCACGATTGCAGCACGTCGCTACGCTGCCTGCATGCACGGGTCCAGTGATGTGCCGAATCGGGTGGGCCATCTCGTCGACCGCAAGCCCACCGTCACCCCCGAACGGCTGGTGGCGAGCCTGGTCCCACCGCCGACGTTCACCCACGTCGCCTTCGACACCTACCGGCCGGACCCGGCCGAGCCGTCGCAGGCCGCGGCCGTGCAGTCGTGCATCCGGTTCTGCGACGAGGCGGTGACGCGGCGGGCCGGCAAGAAGAAGCTGTTCGGCAAGCGCGAGGTGCTGCCAGGCGTCGGGCTCTACCTCGACGGCGGCTTCGGTGTCGGCAAGACCCACCTGCTGGCCTCGTCGTACTACCGTGTCGACGCCGGCAGCGAGGCGCCGACGGCGTTCGCGACGTTCGGCGAGCTGACCCAGCTGGCCGGGGTGTTCGGCTTCGTCGAGTGCATCGACCTGTTGGCCGGCTACGTGCTGGTGTGCATCGACGAATTCGAACTCGACGACCCGGGCAACACCACGCTGATCTCGCGGCTGCTCTCGGCGCTGGTGGAGCGCGGCGTGTCGATCGCGGCCACGTCGAACACGCTGCCCGAGCAGCTCGGTGAGGGCCGGTTCGCCGCGCAGGACTTTCTGCGCGAGATCAACACGCTGGCATCGATTTTCACGACCGTGCGGATCGAGGGGCCGGACTACCGGCATCGCGACCTGCCGCCCGCGCCCGAGCCGTTGACCGACGAGGAGGTCGCCGCGCGCGCCGACGCCGCGCCGGACGGGGCGGTGCTCGACGGCTTCGACGCGCTGTGCGGGCACCTGGCCACCATGCATCCGTCGCGGTACCACGCCCTGATCGACGGCGTGACCGGTGTGTACCTCACCGGGGTGCATCCGCTCGACGACCAGAGCGTGGCGCTGCGGCTGGTGTCGCTGACCGACCGGCTGTATGACGCCGGGATCCCGGTGGTGGCGTCGGGCGCCAAGCTCGACACCGTCTTCAGCGAGGAGATGCTGGCCGGCGGCTTCCGCAAGAAGTACCTGCGCGCGACGTCGAGGCTGCTGGCGCTGACCGCGGCGGGTCAGGCCGAGGACAGCGGACGCACGAGCACGTAGTCCTGCTCGAGGCCGGCGCCCAGCCGGAAGGTCTTGGTGCCCGCCACGGTGAACCCGTGTTTGGCGTAGAACCGTTGCGCGCGTGGGTTCTCCTGATTGACGCCGAGCCACATGCAGGCGCTGCCGGACCGGCCGGCGCGGTTGATCGCCTCGGTCATCAGCGCGGCCGATACGCCTGCGCCGTGGCTGTCGGGCAGCACGTAGATCTTCGACAGTTCGACGGCGGGCCGCAGGGTGACGGCCTGCTGCACGTCTGCGTCGTCGGGCACGCCGTGAATCAGCATGGCGTAGCCGGTGATGCGGCCGTCGCGGACGGCGACCACCAGGTCGCGGGCCGGGTCGGCGAGGTAGTCGGCGAAGCGCTGCGCGCTGAGGTGCTCGTCGACGAACGCGGCGATGTTCTCGGCGGTGGCGCCGGGCGGGCAGGCCAGCGGGAATGTGCGGGCGGCAACGTCGGCGAGTTCGGCGAGGTCGGCTGCCGCCGGGGTGCGAACGTGCAGTGTCGGGTCTAGACGTTCCACTGCGCGAGGTGCTGGCCGGTGAGCTTGTCGATCAGCACCACATTGGACACCAGATCGCGATAGCAGTCCCACCACACACCGCCGGTGACGGTGGATCCGGCGGGCGCGTTGGTGAGTGCGGCGGCGAGGGCGTCGGGCGCATCGCTGTTGCGTGGTTCGTAGGCGTCACCGGTCGGGGTGACGCCACGGAACTGGAAGGTGATCGCCATCGCGTACGGCGTCGGCAGCTGGACCGCGTGGACGCTGACCTGGGCGCGATACACCTGGTAGCGCGGCGCCCGCGGCGGGTAGCCGAACCCCGGCGGGACCGGCGACGGGTCGATGCTGTGCACGGTGACGTCGGCGATCAGGCCCTCGAACGAGACGCGCAGCGGCTCGCCGAGGCGACCGATCGGCGCCGGGGCCGCCGAGGCGGTCGGGGCGACGAAGCCCGCGACGACGGTCAGCGCGGCGATGAGGTGCACGAGCCAGCGACGCATGGACGCATGATCGCACAAACTGAAACGTGTCTCAGGTCCTTTGGGCCCTCGTCAGGCCGTCCAGGGGCCCAGTCCGCCGACCTTGTCGATGCGGATGCGGGTGAGGAAGCCCGGCGGAGCGTCCGCAGGCGGGAATCCCGAGTCGGGACCGAGCATCACCTCGGCGAGTTCGGTCAGCAGTTCGGGGGCGCCGCCGCCCTCGACGATGCGGGCGGTACCGGTGATCGACAGGTACGGCGTCTGCCCACCGGGGGGCGTGCGCGCCAGGATTGTCAGCGTCACCCGTGGATCGCGCCGGATGTTGCGGATCTTCCGGTACTTCTCCGACAGGTGCGCCGAGACGAGCTCGTCGCCGTCGGGTGTGGACTGCAGCGCCACCCAGACCAGCGATGCCTGGGGGCTGCCGTCGGGGTTGATGGTGACCAGGGTGGCGTCGGCGCCGCGACCGATGAGCTCGCGGGCGGAGTCGGGCAGGTTCATGCCGGGTTCTACGGCGGCGGGCGCCGTTTCATTCCCTCACGCGGCTTCGAGGGTGAGAAGCGCGGACTTGGCGGCCGCGCCGCCGACGTACTGTCCGGTGCTGCCGTCCGAGCGCACCACGCGGTGGCACGGGATCACCACCGGCAGCGGGTTGTGTGCGCAGGCGCTGCCGACCGCGCGCACCGCGCGAGGGCTCCCGACGGCGGCGGCGACGGCGGCGTAGCTCGCGCGGTGGCCGTAGCCGATGCTGCGCAGGTGCTCGATCACGTTGCGTCGGAAGCCGGCCGCCAGCCGCAGGTCGACCGGGACGTCGAAGGCGGTGCGGCGCTTGGCGAAGTATTCGTCGAGTTGGCGCGCGACGGCGTCGAGGCGGTCCGGGGCGTGCAGCACCCGCGGGCTGACGGCACCCGCGAGGGTGGCCAGCACAGCGCTGTGGTCCTCGACGTCGAAGGCGACGCGGACCAGTCCGACGGGCGTGGCCGCCAGCAGCAGGGGGCCGACGGGGCTGTCGATCGTGCGGTATGCGACGTCGAGCAGGTCGGCGTCGGCCGCGGCCCGTTCGAGGCGGGCGTGCAGCCGGGCCAGCGCCGTCTCTTCGTCGGGCGCGGCGTCGAACAGGTTGATGCTCATGCGGTTTCGTCCTCCAGGTAGGTCCGGCGCAGTGTCTTGAGGCCGTCGGCGGCGGCCCGTCGGGCGGCGTCGGGGGAGTTGCCGAGCAGGGCGGCGATCTCGGCGTAGGGAAGGCCGGCAAGGTGGTGGTAGGCCAGCGCCTGGCGTTGCTTCGTGGGCAGCCGTTGCAGCGCGGCCCACAGGTCGGGGTCGCGCGCGGCGGGATCGGCGTGGGGGGCCTGCCGTTCGGGGACGCTGTCGGTGGGCACGGCCCGTCGTGAGGTGGCCCGGCCGACGTCGAGTGCCCGCCGGTGGGCGATGGTCACCAGCCAGGCCTCCACGTTCGCGTCGTTCGGCAGCCGCGGGTAGGCCCGTAGCGCCGAGAGGAACGTCTCCGACCAGGCGTCCTCGGCGTCGACGGGCCCCACGACGGCACGGCACACCCGCAGCACGGTCGCGCCGTGCTCGGCCACCACGTCCTCGAACGGTCGCACTGTCACATCATGTAGACGCCGCGGCGCCCGTGTCGGTGAGATCAGCCCTTCACGATCGATTCCAGCGCGGTGACGAGTTCCCGTTCGAAGCGCTCGCGGTCGACGCCGAGTCGGTGCAGGTGGCCGTCCTCATCCTCGGCTTCATAGAGCGCGAGCAGGATGTGTTCGGTGCCGACGTAGTTGTGGCCCAGTCGCAGCGCCTGCCGGAACGTCAGCTCCAGCACCTTCTTGGCCGGGCCGTCGAACGGGATGAGCGCCGGGACCTCGCCCTCGGAGCGCGGCGGCAGCTCGATGGCTTCGGAGACCTTCGCGCCGTCCACGCCTTGTCCGGTGAGCAGTCTGGCGGCCAGGCCGTCGGGGTCGTCGAACAGCGCGAGTAGGAGGTGAGCGGGTTCGATGGTGGTGTTGCCCGCGGTGTGTGCACGGTTCTGGGCGCCGACGACGACGTTGCGTGCCCTGGGCGTGAAGCGGCCGAACCCGGCATTGGGGTCGAGCGGGTTGGACTCCGCCTTGGAGACGAACCGCTTCTGCGCCGCCTGCTTGCTCACGCCCATGCAGGCGCCGATGTCGGTCCACGAGGCGCCCGAGCGGCGCGCCTGGTCGACGAAGTGACCGATGAGGTGGTCGGCGATGTCGCCGAGCGCGTCCGCGGCGATCATCGCGTCCGTCAGTTGCTCGAGGGGTTCGTCGTGGGCCTTCTTGATCGCGTCGATGAGGTCGTCGAGGCGGACGGGGTTGGTGATCTTGGTGGACTGGCTCATAGCGTCAACTCTAGGTTGACGATTCTCGGTCGTCAACCCGCGGTTGACGCAGAGCCGCGCGGTCGGTTCAGCCGCGGGGGTAGCCGCGCCGCACGGTCCGGTCCAGGATGCCGAGCGTGGCCCGAAGCGCACTCTCGGGGAGGATCGGGAAGATGTCGCGTTCCCGCCAGACGGGGTCGATGTCGGACCAGTCGTAGAACGAGGTGACGAGGGTGCCGCCGTCGACCGGTTCCAGCCGGTATCCGTAGACATGCCCGATCGGCGGCTTGATGTCGCCCAGGATCGTCCAGGCGATGAGCCGGTCCGCCTCGAAGTCGGTGATCTTTATGGTGACGTCGTACTTTCCGAGCGGGAAGTCGTTGAGCGCCTCGCGGTCCATGTGCACCACGAAGCTGTCACCGGGGGCGCGCACCGGATCGCCGTCGGCGGCCTGGAGCATCCCCGATGCGTCGATCGCGACGTGGCCCTGAGGGTCGCAGAGAACGGCGAAGACGTCGGACGGCGCCGCTGCGATGGTGCGCTGGACTTCGAAGCGTTCGGTCATGCACTGATCGTGTCAGGTGTTTTCTCGAGTTTGCTATCGGGTATACGAAGTCGAGATGTCCAGGCACTTCGATCTCACCTCAGGCGCTTCGCGGCCGCCGGCCCTGCGCCGCATCGTGGCCTTCATCCATGACCACGCGGACACCGATATCGGACTGAGCGACATCGCCACGGCCGCGCAGCTCACCCCGCGGTCCGTCCAGTACCTGTTCCGCCGCCACCTCGGTGTCACACCGTTGGAGTATCTGCGCAGGGTTCGTCTGGACCGGGCGCACCGCGACCTGCTGGCGGCCGACCCGGCCGTCGACACGGTCAACGCGATCGCCGGTCGGTGGGGGTTCGCCCACGCCGGGCGGTTCAGTGTGGCCTACCGCGAGATGTTCGGTACGCCGCCGAGCGCTACGCTGCGTAGTGACTGGCGGCGCCCCGATCGGGTGATGCGGTCGCGTTCTGCCGGCCGACGCTGAGGTCGGCCGCGTGAAGTGCCGTTTCGTGGGTAAACCGTTGCGGCAGTGAATCGTGCGGCGTTGAGGGGATGAGGTGAGCTGGCATGTCGGGGACCGATGAGACGCCAGAGGACCAATCCGTCGACGCCGGTGAGGCCACCGGTCCGATCCCGGGCCTCGGTCCAGTGGAACCCGTCGTGGACAACGGGGGACCGTTCGCCGCGGGTGCGCTGATCGCCGACGGCCGGTTCCGGCTGGTGGCCGCCCAGGGCGCGACCGGTCATCTGCAGTTCTGGCAGGCCTTCGACTTCGCCGCGGGGCGCATGGTGGCACTGACGCTGGTGGACCCGCAGGAGTCGCTGACTGTGGACCGCGTGAACGAGGTGCTTTCGCTCACCGTGCGACAGCGCGGGCTCGACATGCCGGGTATCGCCGCGGTGCGCGAGGTGTTCCACACCGGCCGGTTCGGCGTGGTGGTCTCGGAGTGGGTGCCGGGTGGCACGCTGCGCCAGATCGCCGACACCAACCCGTCGCCGCTGGGTGTCGCCGGCGCGATGCAGTCGCTGGCCGTCGCGGCGGAGGCCGCACACCGGGCCGGGCTGGCGCTGAGCATCGACCATCCGGCGCGGGTGCGCATCAGCACAGACGGCAATGCGGTGCTGGCGTTTCCGGGCACCGCGCCCGAGGCGACACCGCGTCAAGACCTGCGGGGAATCGGCGCCGCCTTCTACGCCCTGCTCGTCGACCGCTGGCCGGCCCAGGACCCGATGCCGGTGGGGTGGACGGCGGTCGACGTCGACGCCGCCGGTCGTCCGCAGGAGCCGGCGGCCATCGACCCCGACATTCCCTTCCTGATCTCCGCGGCCGCCGCCGGACTGGTCCGTGAGGGCGGGATCACCAGCGCCGCAACGTTGATGACCCTGTTGCGGCAGGCCCGCGCCGACGTTGCCGGTGGCCAGGACGACGCCGGTGGCGCTCCGCCGCCTGCGGCGGTTCCGGGCGGCTACGCGGGATTCGGCAATGTCGGACCCGAACAGCAGGCCGAGGCGGCGAAACGGCAGCTGGTCCGGGTGACGCTTCTCGCGGCGGCGGCCATCATGATCGTCGCGGTGGTGGCGGTCGTGTCGTCGTTGACCGATGTGCTCGACACCGACTCGGGGCCCGCGCTGGACGCCGAGCGGCTCGGGCTCAACGCGACCACCGAGGCGGCCGCCCCGCCGGCGAGCCCGACCATGCGCGCGGCC
>NZ_JAUMSQ010000176.1:0-16671 GCF_030519285.1 Mycolicibacterium arseniciresistens | reverse complement strand
GGGAGGTGCGGCCGCGGCCGACGTCCTTGCCCTGGCTGCGGGCGGCGCCGCGGGCCTCCTCCAGCGTGCGGCGCACCAGGTCCATTCCGGACAGGCCGGCCAGATGGGCCGGCGGACCCGGCGCGGGATCGCCTGCGTCGTCGTTCTTCTTGGGGATCTCGTCGTCTGTCATGTGTGCACCGTCGATATCCGGCCGTCGTCGCCGTCCGTCATGCGGATCTCGATCCGCCGGACGTCCCAGCCCTCGGGGATGTCCTCGGCGACGGCCGCGGTGACCAGCACCTGCTCCGCGGACTCGGCGACGGTGGCCAGCGCCCGCCGCCGCGCGGTGTCCAGTTCAGCGAACACGTCGTCGAGCAGCAGCACCGGGTCGCCGCCGTCGGCGCGCAGCAGTTCGTAGGCCGCCAATCTCAGCGAGAGCGCCATCGACCACGACTCGCCATGGCTGGCAAAGCCTTTCGCGGGTTGATCGCCGAGCCGTAGCTCGAGGTCGTCGCGATGCGGACCGACCAGGCAGACACCGCGCTCCAGTTCCGCGTCGCGCCGGCTACTCATCGCCGCCAGTAGCGCCGCCTCGTAGTGCTGGACGCTGTCGGGTGCCGGCGCGTCGTCGTCCAGCTCGATGCTGGGGCGGTACCGGATGGCGGCCGGCCGCGACGCGGGAGCCAGGAGTTGATAGGCCTTCTCCACCTCGGGAGCGAGTTCGGAGATCAGCACCGCGCGCGCCGCCATCAGCCGGGCCCCGTGCGCAGCCAGGTGGCCGTCCCACACGTCGAGGGTGTCCAGCACACTGCGGTCCCCGCGGTGCCGGCCACCCGCGGCGGTCTTCAGCAGCGCGGTCCGCTGTCGCACCACTTTGTCGTAATCCGCACGCACGCCCGCGATCGCCGGCCTGCGCGTGGTGGCCAGATCGTCGAGATAGCGGCGCCGGTCACTCGGGTCGCCGCGCACCAGCGCCAGGTCCTCGGGCGCGAACAGCACCGCGCGCAGCACCCCCAGGATCTCGCGCGCACTGCGGACGGGGGAGCGGTTCAGCCGCGCCTTGTTCGCACGGCCACTGGTGATCTCGAGGTCGACGGCGAGTTCGCGGCCGTCGTTGACGACGATCGACGACACCACCGCGCGTTCGGCGCCCGTCCGGATCAGCGGTGCGTCCGCACCCACGCGGTGCGACCCGAGGGTAGCCGAGTACCACAACGCCTCAACGAGATTCGTCTTGCCGAAGCCGTTGGGACCGACGAACACCGTCCGGCCCGGCGTCAGATCGATGTCGATGTGCGCCCAGGACCGGAAATCGGTGAGTGTCACGTGACGGACGTACACGGGCTAACCGGACTCGCTGATCCTCTTGACGGCGTGACCCCCGAACTGGTTGCGCAGCGCCGCGACGGCCTTCATCGTCGGCGAATCCTCCTGACGCGAGGAGAATCTCGCGAACAGGGATGCTGCGATACTCGGCACCGGGACCCGCAACCGGATCGCCTCTTCCACCGTCCACCGGCCCTCACCGGAATCCTCTGTGTAGCCGGAGATCTCGGCCAGCTGCGGATCTTCCTTCAGCGCCTTGGCAAGCAGCTGCTGCAACCATGACCGCACCACGGTGCCGTTGCTCCACGCCTGGTACACCGCCTGCGGATCCGTGATCAGCTCCTGGGCAGCGAGCATCTCGTAGCCCTCGCCGTACGCAGTCATCAGGGCGTACTCCACCCCGTTGTGCACCATCTTCGCGAAGTGACCCGCACCCACCGGCCCGGCGTGCACGAATCCGTCCGCGCGGTCACCCGGCGGCCGCAACGTGTCGAAGATCGGCATGGCCCGCTCGACGTCGGCGTCGCTGCCGCCGACCATCAGGCCGTAGCCCTCCTTCAGGCCCCAGACACCGCCGGAGACACCCGCGTCGATGAACGCGATTCCCTTCTCGGACAGAAGTTTCGCGTGCAGACCATCTTCGGTGTAGCGGGAGTTGCCGCCGTCGATCACCAGGTCGCCCTCGCTGAGCTCGTTCGCCAGCGTCGCAATCGTGTCGTGGGTGATGGGTCCCGACGGCACCATCACCCACACCACCCGGGGTGCCGCGAGGGCCTCGGCCAGGGCGCCGATGGTGGGTACGTCGGTCACCTCCGGGCGTGGGTCGAATCCGACGACCTCGTGGCCACCTTCACGCAGGCGCTCCCGCATGTTGAAGCCCATCTTGCCCAGCCCGATCAGACCCAGCTGCATGTATGCCCTCTTCTCCGGCGGTAGGGGCCGGTCAGCCGGGAAGCCGTACCGGCATCAACAGATACACGTAATCGGTCTGGGCGGCCGGGTAGGGGCCACTTGCGCCGACGGTTCCATCATCCTCGCCTGCGGGCCGCAACACAGCGGGACGGCTGGGTGTCGTGAAGCCGAACGCCACCCGCTCGGAATGCAACGAACCGAGGCCGTCGGTGAGGTAGGTCGGGTTGAACGCGATGGTCAACGGATCGCCGGCGAACGACACCGGAAGGTCCTCCTCGGCGCGGCCGACGTCGTCCGCACCGGCCGACAGGCGCAGCGCGTCCTCGGAGAACTCCATCCTGATCTGCGCGCCGCGGTCGGCGACGAGTGCGACGCGCTTGATCGCCTCGGTCAGCTCGGCGACGCCGATGGTCGCCACCGCGGTGTGCTCGCTGGGCAGCAGCTGGCGGAATTTCGGGAACTCGGCGTCGAGCAGTCGGGTGGTGCTGCGCTTACCCTCGCTGCGGATGCCGAGCAGGCCTTCCTTGCCGACGGTTGCACCGGCGCCGAGCGAAAGGTGGACGTCGGAACCGTCGGAACCGGCCTTGGCCGCTTCGGCCAGCGTCTTGGCCGGCACCAGCACCGCGGCCTCGATGTCGGCGGTCCCGGTGGACCACGTCAGTTCGCGGACCGCGAGACGGAACCGGTCGGTCGCCGCCAAAACCACCGATTCGCCGGAGATTTCGACCCGGATCCCGGTGAGCATCGGCAGGGTGTCGTCCCGGCCGGCGGCAACCGCGACCTGGCCGATCGCCTCGGCGAACAGGCCGGCGGGAACCACACCGGTCTCCTCGGGCAGCGTGGGCAGCGTCGGGTAGTCCTCGACGGCCATCGTCGGGAGCGAGAATCGGGAGCTGCCGCAGGTCAGCGAGACGCGGGTGCCTTCGACGCTGACGTCCACCGGCTTGGCGGGCAACGCCCTGGTGATGTCGGACAGCAGCCGTCCGGAGACCAGAACGCTTCCCGGAGAAGCGATTTCGGCGGCGACGCGGACCTCGGCGGAGACTTCGTAGTCGAATCCCGAGATCGTCAGCCCGTCGTCGCTGCCGGTGAGGAGCACCCCGGCGAGCACCGGGACGGTCGGCCGGGTGGGCAGATTGCGGGCCACCCAGGCCACCGCGTCGGCGAAGTCCTCACGCACCAGTCGGAATTTCAGATCCGTGAGACCAGCCGTCGATGTCGTCACGTCCAAAACGTCCCTTCGATGAACCACACAATCAGCGATAACCAGCGGTTTCCCGGCGTCTCAACCCGCGTGACCTGCATGCGATGCGATGACCGTAACGGCTGTCGATGAACCACCGTAGAGCTTTCCGCGCCAACTTGAAAGCTAATCGATCGGGGTGACAACCGGGCATGTGCGGCCGTCCGGCCGGGGTGGTGACGGAGTTTCCCCAGGCGCTGTCTTCAGAGAGGAAACCAATGGAGATAAATGAGTAACAGTAATAGGGGCTGTGGACGCTGGGGATGAAGCCGCGTCGGCGCTGGCAGTCATGCGTGTCGAATTGTGAGTGGGCTGTGGACGGGCCGGCTGCGGGCGGTCGGGAACTGTGGAGCACCCGGTCGATGCATGACAACTTCGGCGGTTCGGCCGATCGGCCACCATGTTGTTCACACCGTTGTGCACAGGTCGCGGCGGTGACGAGTGATGCCGATGTGACGGAAGTTTTTCGCCGCGAGGAGTGCGATTCGACGTCCGACGGCACCGGCCGGGCGCGTCGGGATGGCATGGCGGTGCGGGGGAGCGCACGCGAATGGCGCGCGGGACACCGCGCGGGATGAGATGGGGAGCAGGAGCTCAGCGCTTGGAGCGCTGACGGATCCGGGTGGTGAGTTCCTTGACGTGGTCGAACACCTCACGGCGCTCCGCCATCTCGCCGCGGATCTTCTTCTCGGCGTACATCACCGTGGTGTGGTCGCGGCCGAAGGCCTGACCGATCTTCGGCAGCGAGAGCTCGGTGAGCTCGCGGCACAGATACATCGCGATCTGCCGTGACTGTGCCAGCGCCCTGGTCTTACCCGGGCCGCGCAGTTCCTCCACCGTCGTCTCGAAGTACTCGGCGGTGGCGGCCATGATCGCCGCGGTGCTGATCTGCATGGTGCCGGCATCGGAGATGAGGTCCCGCAGGACGATCTCGGCCAGCGACTTGTCGATCTGGGTCTTGTTCAACGAGGCGAACGCGGTGACGCGGATCAGGGCGCCCTCGAGTTCGCGGATGTTGCGTTCGACCCCGGCCGCGATGAGTTCCAGCACGTCAGCGGGCACGTCGAGGCGGTCCATCTGCGCCTTCTTGCGCAGGATCGCGATGCGCGTCTCGAGTTCCGGCGGCTGGACGTCGGTGATCAGACCCCACTCGAAGCGGGTCCGCAGCCGGTCCTCCAGTGTGGCCAGCTGCTTGGGCGGCCGGTCGGAGGAGATGACGATCTGCTTGTTCGCGTTGTGCAGCGTGTTGAAGGTGTGGAAGAACTCCTCCTGGATGCCTTCCTTGCCTTCGATGAACTGGATGTCGTCGACGAGTAGGACGTCGATGTCGCGGTAACTGCGCTTGAACGACGCCTTGCGGTCGTCGCGCAGCGAGTTGATGAAGTCGTTGGTGAACTCCTCGGTCGACACGTACTTGACGCGCATGCCGGGGAACAGCCGCTGGGCGTAGTTGCCGGCGGCGTGCAGCAGGTGGGTCTTGCCGAGACCGGACTCGCCCCAGATGAACAACGGGTTGTACGCCCGGGCCGGCGCCTCGGCGATCGCGAGCGACGCGGCGTGGGCGAACCGGTTCGACGCACCGATGACGAAGGTGTCGAAGGTGTAGCGGCGGTTGAGGCTGACGGCGTTGGCGTCGGCGGCCGAGGAGTCGGACGCCGGAGCGCGGAAGTACGTCGGCCAGCTCTCCTCGGCGCTGGCGAGCGCCTCCCGGTCGTCGTCGACCTCGTCGGGCTCGGTGACCGCGGCCGGTGGCGGCGGTCCGGGGGCGTCGTCGGCGTCGTCGGTCGAGGGGGTGGCGATGCGCACCCCGAGCTCGACCCGCTGACCGAGGTGCCGGCTGAGCGCGGAGATGATCGGCTCGCGGAGGTGGCGTTCGATCTCGTTCTGCACGAACGGCGTGGGCACCGACAGCAGGGCAAAGCCCTCGGTGATCACCAGCGGCTTGACGAGTTTCAGCCAGGCCCTTTGCTGAGGAGTCAGGACGGGCAGTGGGCCGGAGCCGTTGCGGTCGCGGGTGTCGGCGTCGCCGTTGAGGTCGGCCAGCACGTTGTTCCACACGGCGACGAAGGGTGGGTCGGGGTCAGCAGTCAATTGACGCCTACCCCCTCGTGGTCGGTCCAAGGACGACCAAAGGAACGAAGACGGTCTGTCCACATGGTTATCCACAGTCTGTGGATAGAGACAGTACGTCGCCGCTCTCTGTTGTCTACCGGCGGGGACGCCGCAGGCCGGGGCTCGTCACAGTGGTGATGCATGCTGTGGGCTCTCGGTGCGGTGGGCATCCTCGCTTCGTTGTCGCCGCCGGCCCCGGTCTGGGAACGGCATTGCCAGAAGCTAACAGTTTTCTCTCGACGTGCCAACCGTTCTGCAACATTGTTTGGGCACTCCTGGACAGCTTCTCGAAGACGGTGAAGGTTGTGACTGATGTGAAGTTTTCCGGGCCCCGGAGGAGCGGTCCGAGCAGGTTTGACCCAGCGAAATCTCGTCAGTACCCTCGAACAGTCGCCCGCACGTGGCGACACGGCTGCGACCCGGGGTCCGGAGACCGCGCCGGTTAGCAAGACGCATGAGCTTACCAACGGCGACCGCGTCCACCGACACAGTCCGCTGTGCGTGGCGCGTGGCCGCCACTCGTAACGAGGAGATATTGCCGTGGCCAAGGGCAAGCGGACCTTTCAGCCCAACAACCGCCGGCGTGCGCGCGTCCACGGCTTCCGGTTGCGGATGCGCACCCGCGCCGGGCGTGCGATCGTCTCGGGTCGTCGTCAAAAGGGCCGTCGTTCGCTCACTGCGTGATCCGACGCAGGATCTAGCGCGGTGCTTCCGGCCCGGTACCGGATGACGCGGTCGACGGAGTTCAGTTCCACGGTCAGTCAAGGGGTGCGCTCGGCGCACCCCGATCTGGTGCTGCACGCCGCCCTCGACACCGTGGATGAGAGCGGTCCGAGGATCGGTCTCGTCGTGGCCAAGTCGGTCGGCAACGCCGTCGTGCGCCACCGGGTGTCCCGGCGCTTGCGTCACGTGGCGCGGACCGTGCTCGACGACCTCGACAGCCGCGACCGGTTGGTGATCCGAGCGCTGCCGAACTCCGCCCGTGCGGTCTCGCCCGATCTGGAGCGCCAGTTGCGCGACGGTCTTGCTCGCGTGCGGCGCCGGCGGGAGACATCGCGATGAGTCGGCTGCGGGGCACGGGTGCGATGGCGGCGCGGGCGGTCATCGCGGCCATCCAGCTCTACCGGCACACTGTCTCGCCGCTGCGATTGCCGACCTGCCGGTTCATGCCGACCTGCAGTCAGTACGCCGTCGACGCGCTGACCGAGTACGGACTGGTGCGCGGCGGATGGTTGGCCGTCGTCCGGCTCGCCAAGTGTGGCCCCTGGCATAGGGGAGGATGGGATCCGATCCCGGAGCGTGGCAGCGGCGCGTGCGCGCACTCCGAGCATGCGAGCGGCACCGAAGCGGCCGACGACGACCAAGTCTGGAGCAAGGCGAGTGTTTAACTGGTTCAGCCTCGACATCATCTACTACCCGGTGTCGGCGATCATGTGGGTCTGGTACAAGGCCTTCTCCGCCATCCCGTTCCTGGGTCCGGACAACTTCTTCACGTGGACGCTGACGGTGATGTTCCTCGTGTTCACCCTGCGCGCGATCCTCTACAAGCCGTTCGTGCGGCAGATCCGCACCACCCGGCAGATGCAGGAACTGCAGCCACAGATCAAGGCGCTGCAGAAGAAGTACGGCAAGGACCGCCAGCGGATGGCGCTCGAGATGCAGAAGCTGCAGCGCGAGCACGGGTTCAACCCGATTCTGGGCTGCCTGCCGATGCTCGCGCAGGTGCCGGTGTTCCTCGGCCTCTATCACGTGCTGATGTCGTTCAACCGGACGCAGACCGGCATCGGCCGGCTCGGGCTGTCGGTGGAGGAGAACCGCAGCCTGGGCAACTACGTGTTCAGTGCGACCGACGTCGGGCACTTCCTGGACGCGAACCTCTTCGGCGCCCCGCTCGGCGCGACGATGATCCAGCAGCACGGCCTGCTGGCGTTCACCGAATTCAACCGCCTGTCGGTGATCCTGGTGGGCGTGCCGATCGCGCTCCTGGCCGGCATCGCCACCCACTTCAACAGCCGGGCGTCGGTGGCGCGGCAGAGCATCGAGGCGGCGGCCAACCCGCAGACGGCGATGATGAACAAGCTCGCCCTGTACGTCTTCCCGCTCGGCGTCATCGTCGGCGGACCGTTCCTGCCGCTCGCGGTGATCATGTACTGGCTCGCCAACAACATCTGGACCTACGGACAGCAGCACTACGTCTTCGGCAAGATCGAGAAGGAAGAAGAAGCCAAGAAGACCGAGGCGCTGGAACGTCGAGCCGCCAATGCGCCGGCGCCTGGCGCCAAGCCGAATCGGGCGCGCAAGGCGTCGGCGGCCGCCCCGGGCAAGGACGTCGCCGCGGGCGAGCCGGAGTCCGAAGCCGCGGAGCCCGCGAGCACCGCAACGGTCGATGGAGAGAGCAACGGCAGCCCCACGAAGGCGGCCGGCGGAGAACAGGTCGCCAACCGCACGCCGCGGCCGGGCGCCCGTCCGAAGAAGCGAAAGCGTTGACCAGTCCGCGGACTGGTGGAGAGGGAGAGACAGAGATGACGGACGCTGATACCACCGAGCGCACCGACGAGATCGACGCCGGCCTCGAGCAGGCTGACGCCGAGGAGACCGCCGCCCGGCCCGCCGGGGAGGACCTCGAGGAACGATTGGTCGCCGAGGGCGAGATCGCCGGGGACTACCTGGAGGAGCTCTTGGACCTCCTCGACTTCGACGGCGACATCGATCTCGACGTCGAGGGCGACCGTGCGGTGGTGAGCATCGACGGCGGCACCGACCTGAACAAGCTCGTCGGCCGCAAGGGCGAGGTGCTCGACGCACTGCAGGAACTGACGCGGCTGGCCGTGCACCAGAAGACGGGTGAGCGGAGCCGGCTGATGCTGGACATCGCCGGGTGGCGGCGCAATCGTCGTGACGAGTTGGCGACGCTAGGCGACAAGGTGGCCCGCCGGGTGCTGGAGACCGGGGAGCGCGAGGAGTTGGCGCCGATGACTCCGTTCGAACGCAAGATCGTGCACGACGCGGTGGCCGCGGTCCAGGGCGTGCACAGCGAGAGCGAAGGCGTGGAGCCGTCCCGCCGTGTTGTCGTCCTCGCTGACTGATCTTCCGAGTTACACCGGTGTAGTTCTCTCGAGCGGTTCGGCGGAGGGATGTTTCACGTGAAACATGCAGACGCCGGGCCGCCACCGGAGGCGGGGCGGACCCTGTTCGGGGACCGCCTGCCTGACGTCCAGCGCTACGCGGAGATCCTCGCCGGCGCCGGCGTCGAGCGCGGGCTGATCGGGCCGCGTGAGGTCGAGCGACTGTGGGAACGCCACGTCCTCAACAGTGCGGCGATGGCCGAGTTGCTCACCCCGCACGAGCGGCTGGGGGATATCGGCAGCGGGGCCGGGTTGCCCGGGATACCGTTGGCTCTGGCCCGGCCGGACCTCGAGGTGACCCTCGTGGAACCGATGCTCCGCCGTAGCGAGTTCCTCACCGAAGTGATCGCGGAGTTGGGACTCGCCGTGGGTGTCGTCCGCGGCCGGGCCGAGGACAAGGCGGTGCGCGAACAGGTGGGGGAGATGGACGTCGTCACGTCACGCGCCGTCGCCTCGTTGGACAAGCTCGCCCGGTGGAGCATTCCGCTCCTTCGGGACGGTGGCCGCATGATCGCCCTCAAGGGCGAGCGCGCCGAGTCGGAGATCGAAGAGCACCGGCGTGTGCTGGCGTCGGTTGGCGCCGTCGATGTGAGGGTGTTGAAATGTGGCGCGGACTATCTAGATCCACCGGCGACCGTGGTCGTGGCGCGGCGCGAGGTGAAGAAGCCGAGATCGGCTCGGTCGGAACGAACGGGCAGGAGAACTCGATGAGTCCGGGGCCAGACAGCGAACGGACCAGGCCGCGCGGTGGGGCCGCTCCGGTTCCGCCGACCGGTGCGGCGGTGCCGCCGCGAGCGTCCGTCGCCGGGCCGCCGGCGGGTGGCGGCTCGCAGCCTCCCCGCGATGTTTCACGTGAAACATGGCAGCGCGGGGGGAGCGGCGGTGCGTGGACCGACGATGCGGGTATCGACACCCCGATCGGCGCCGAGGCCGAACGGGCGGTGCGCCTGCTGCACACCACGCAGGGTCATCTCCCGCGGCCGGCGCACCAACGGGTGTTCACCATCGCCAACCAGAAGGGCGGCGTCGGCAAGACCACCACGGCGGTGAACGTCGCGGCGGCGCTCTCGCTGCAGGGCCTCAAGACCCTGGTGATCGACCTCGACCCGCAAGGCAATGCCAGCACCGCGCTCGGCATCGAGCACCGCCCCGGCACGCCGTCGTCCTACGAGGTCCTCATCGGGGAGATCCCCGTCGCGGAGGCGCTGCAGCGCAGCCCGCACAACGAACGGCTGTTCTGCATCCCGGCGACCATCGACCTCGCGGGCGCCGAGATCGAATTGGTCAGCATGGTGGCGCGCGAAGGCAGGCTGCGAACCGCGCTGGCCGAGCTCAAGCAGTTCGACTTCGACTACGTGTTCATCGACTGCCCACCGTCGCTCGGGCTCCTGACGATCAACGCGCTCGTGGCTGCGCCGGAGGTGTTGATCCCGATCCAGTGCGAGTACTACGCGCTGGAAGGTGTCGGCCAGTTGCTTCGCAACATCGAGATGGTCAAGTCGCACCTCAACCCCGAACTCAACGTGTCGACCGTCATCCTCACCATGTACGACGGCCGCACCAAGCTCGCCGATCAGGTCGCCGCGGACGTCCGGGCGCACTTCGGCAGCAAGGTGCTGCGGACGGTGATCCCGCGCAGCGTGAAGGTGTCCGAGGCGCCCGGCTACGGCATGACGATCCTCGATTACGACCCGGGCTCACGCGGCGCGCTGAGCTATCTCGACGCGAGCCGTGAACTCGCCGAACGGGGTGCACCGGGCGAGGCCCCGCCGCGATGAGCACCCACGCAACAGCACATCCGTGACGAGAGGACGACGATGACTCAACCCACCCGCAAGCGCAGCGGCCTCGGACGTGGTCTGGCATCCCTCATCCCGACCGGTCCGGCCGACGAGGGCGGCCCGGGCACCATGGGTCCACGGATGGGTGACGCGGCCGCCGACGTGGTGATCGGCGGGCTACCGGTCGCCGAGCCGAGCGATGTCGGCGCCGTGTACCGGGAGATCGATCCGGCCGCCATCGAGCCCAACCCGCGCCAGCCCCGGCAGGTCTTCGACGAGGAGGCACTCGCCGAACTGGTGCACTCGATCCGCGAGTTCGGTCTGATGCAGCCGATCGTCGTAAGGGCCGTCAGCACCGGTCCGGAGACACCGCGCTACCAGTTGGTGATGGGGGAGCGGCGGTGGCGGGCGGCCCAGCAGGCCGGCCTGGCCACCATCCCGGCCATCGTCCGCGAGACGGCCGACGACAGCATGCTGCGCGACGCGCTGCTGGAGAACATCCACCGCGCCCAGTTGAACCCGCTGGAGGAGGCGGCCGCCTATCAGCAGTTGCTCGAGGAGTTCGACGTCACCCACGATGAACTCGCGACGCGGATCGGCCGCTCCCGTCCGCTGATCACCAACATGATCCGGCTGCTGCGCCTGCCGATCGCCGTTCAGCGCCGCGTCGCCGCCGGGGTGCTGTCGGCCGGCCATGCCCGCGCCCTGCTCTCGCTCGAGGGTGGTCCGGAGCGGCAGGAGGAACTCGCCGCCCGCATCGTGGCCGAGGGGCTGTCGGTGCGCGCCACCGAGGAAGCGGTCACCCTGGCCAATCGGGGCGACGGCTCGGCCCCCTCGGCTCCGCGCCGCAAGCCGATTCAGATGCCGGGCCTGCAGGACGTTGCTGAGAAGCTGTCCTCGGCCTTCGACACCCGGGTCACCGTGAGCCTGGGCAAACGCAAGGGCAAGATCGTGGTGGAGTTCGGGTCGGTCGAAGACTTGCAGCGGATAGTGGACTTGATGAACTCGTCGCAACGATGACCGGCCGCACACGGTAATTACGTCACTGTGACACTGATGCCACTGCGCACGTCGGACCGCGTTCGTCGTCTAAGCAATCGTGATGCGCGACAACCTGTTTCGTCTGAAAATGTGATTTCGCCGCGGGAAGCGGCGGAAACCGGGCCCGGCTCGGCGGGCTTCCCTATCCTGGAGGCGCACACGCGCACGCCAGCCCACCGACGAATCCGGGGAATCTAGTGCCGGCCCGAATCACGCCTCTTCGGCTCGAGGCATTCGAACAGCTGCCGAAGCATGCGCGCCGCTGCGTGTTCTGGGAGGTGGATCCGTCCACCCTCGGCACCGACGACCACCTCAGCGACCCGGAATTCGAGAAGGAAGCGTGGCTGTCGATGGTCATGCTCGAGTGGGGTTCATGCGGGCAGGTCGCCATCCACGCGGCGCCCGGCTTCGAGGACGCGGCGCCCACCGACGACACCGGCTCCTGCCTCGGGTACGCGTTCTACGCGCCGCCCCGCGCCGTCCCGCGCGCCCGGCTCTTCCCGACCGGACCGGTGAGCGCCGACGCGATCCTGCTGACGACGGTCGGCGTCGAATCCGGCGACGGCTGTGACGGGCTGTCGCGCAGCCTGCTGACATCGGTGGTGAGCGACCTCGTTCGACGGGGCGTCCGCGCGCTCGAGGCATTCGGCAGGACCGCCGAGGCGGCCGAGCTCGCCGACCCACGCCTGGTGCCGGGCGATCTCGGGGCGGTCGTCGAGACCCTCGGCGACTGCTCGGTGGATCAGTGCATCATCGCCGCAGACTTCCTCGAAGACGTCGGGTTCACCGTCGTCGCCCCGCACCGGTACTTCCCGCGGCTGCGCCTCGAACTGGAACAGGGCCTCGGCTGGAAAGCCGGCGTCGAGGCGGCGTTGGAGCGGCTGCTCGAACACGCACAGCTGGAGCAGCCCGTCGGCGCCGGCGCGGGCCGCATCGGATAGTCGCGTGGTCGGCGACACCCGCGGCCACGCGGCCGCGATCGCGGCGAACCGAGCCAACTGGGACGACCGCGCCGAGGTGCACGTCGGGTCGCGCATGTACGACGTCGACGGGTTCCTCGCGGATCGCACCGCAATCTCGCGGGTGGTGCGCAACGATCTGTCGGTGCTCGCCCCGCACCTGCCCGGCGGTCAGGCGCAAGGCAGGTCACTGCTACATCTGCAGTGCCACATCGGATTGGACACCATCTCATGAGCACGGCTGGGCGCCGTCGGCGTCCACGGACTCGACCTGTCGCCCAACTCGCTTCGCCATGCCACCCGCATCGCAGTCGCTGATCGGAGCGACGTCACATGGGTGGAAGGGGACGCCCGGTTCGCGGCTCGTCTGATCGACCGCCGATTCGAGATCGTCGTCACCAGCGCAGGCACGATCGTATGGCTGCCGGACCTCGAGGCCTGGGCGGCATCCATTCACGACCTCCTCGAACCAGGCGGAGTGTTCCTCATCCGCGACGACCACCCCATCCTCGGGGCGATGGCGTTCTCGCCGTGGGACATCAGCGACGACTACCTCGGGGGTGGCGGGCCTCGCACCTACGAGGACTCCGGCTCGTACACCGAAGAGTCGGCCGGCCTCGTCGCCCATGTCGAGAATCACGAATGGCGTCACGACATCGATGAGGTGGTCACCGCGTTACTTCGTGCCGGCCTCCGGATCGAGGCCCTCGCAGAGCTGCCCTACATGGACTGGCCGGCGTTCACCGAACTGGTTCCCTGTCAGCAGGGTTGGACGTTGCCCGACTCCGTGCCGAGGATCCCGCTGAACTTCGCGGTCGTCGCCAGACGCGAGGCGAGTCGATGAGCCGACGAGGGATTCAGTCCCGGTCGTGGTGACACACCGCTTCGAGCATCACGCCGAACGGGTCGAGCCAGAAGGTCGCGAAGTAGGGCGGCTGGTACTGCGGGAACGACTGGGGCTCGTGCACCACGTCGGCGCCGATCCGCTGGACGAGCTGGTGTACGGCATGTACGGCCGAGCGCGTCTGCACCATGAATGCGAGATGCTGCAGTCCGGCGCGGTGACGTGAGTAGGGACCGGCCTCGACGGCCGGATAGAAGAACAGATACGTACCGGGCTTGCCGCCTGCCGGACGGAAGGCGAATTGGTCGTCGGCGACCAGGAACGGTTCGAACCCGACCAGCGGCATCAGCTCGTCGTAGTACTTCTTGGCGGCGACGAGGTCGGGGACGTTGACACCGAGGTGGCCCAGCATGTCTCGGCGCGACACCGTCCCGCTAGGACGGGAGCCGGCCCGCCTGCTCCACCGACAGTTCGTGCGCCAGCAGCTCGGCGAACGTGAAAGTCCCTGTGGGACGGTCGTTCTTGCCGAGCAGGTACAGCCGCTTCACCGCGGCGAGGATGCCCTCGGCGACCGAGTCACGGGTCTGCGTCGACACCAGCAGCGAGCGGTCCTGCGGGTTGGTGATGTACCCGACGTCGACCTGCACGGTAGGCATCCGGGTCAGCCGGAGCAGGTCCCACGTCCTGCCATGGGTGCGGCAGTCGCGTAATCCGGTGCGGGCCACCACTTCCCGCTGGATGAAGTCGGCGAGGTTGCGGCCGATGGTGGACACCGAACCGTGTGAGTTCCCGAAGTGGAACGACGCGACGCCGTTCGCCGACGGACTCGACTGCGTCGCGCAGCGCAGACTGATCATCAGGTCCGCACCGACGGTGTTGGCCGTCTCGGCGCGTTCGGCATCCGTCAGCGCCCGGTTGTTGGGCCGCGACAGGAACGTCTCCATGCCGATCGCGGTCATCCGGCCCTCGAGCCGACTCGCCAAGTCCCACAGGATGTCTGCTTCGCTGATCGGGCCTTCCGGGCCGTTCATGATCAGCCCGTGGTCGGCGCCGCCGCGGCCCGGATCGATGATCACCCGCTTACCCGACAGCCGGGGCCCCGAGCGCCGCACCAGCTCCTCCTCGCGGATCGCGTGCGGCGAACCGCCGGTCACCCTGGAGCCGAGGAAGTACAACGACCGCAACGTCTCCGGACCGCAGATACCGTCCGGGTACAGGCCGTACTCGCGCTGATAGGACATCAACCCGTTGTGCGTCTGCAGCCCGAAGTGACCGTCGACCAGGCCGGTGTAGAAACCCAGGTCCTGCAGCCGGGCCTGCAGTGTGGCGACGTCGTCGCCGTACATCGGGGCGCCGAACTGGTGGGCCAGCGTGCGGGCGCCGAGACGGTAGGAGGCCTCTTTGAGCGCACGGTAGGTGGCTTCGCCGACGATGCCGTCGACCAGCAGGCCGCGGTGCTGCTGAAATGCACGGACGGCGTGGTCGAGCTCGCCGTCGAACACGTCGAGCGCGACGTGCCTGCCGGTGCTCAGGTCATCGTCCGGGCTGTCGATCAGGCCCAGTGCGGACAATGCCGCGCGGACCTCGGTGACCGCACCCCCGCGGTCACCGCGACGAAGAATCGACATACTGGCCCTCCAGGATGGCCTTTCGATCCGGCTGACAGAAAATGACAGCGCCGACTATTTCATGAACCGCTAGCCAGTATTGTCGCAGACCTTCGCCAGAATCCGGAAAACCGCAGGCGGGTCGTGGTTGCCGCGTGGCGGATGTCAGACCAGGTCGGCCAGTTCGCGAAGCAGCGCGGCCTTGCCCTTGGCGCCGACGATGCGCTTCACCGCTTCGCCGTCCTTGAACAGGATCATGGTCGGGATCGACACCACCTGGAAGTCGCGTGCGGTGTTCGGGTTGGCGTCGACGTCGAGCTTCGCCACGGTCAGGTCGCCGGCCTTCTCGCCGGCGATCTCCTCGAGCACCGGGGCGACCATCTTGCACGGGCCGCACCAGGTGGCCCAGAAGTCCACCAGAACCGGTGTGCTGCTTGACAGTACGTCGTCGGCGAACGAGTCGTCGGTGACGGCGACCGTCGCGGAGGTCTCGGGCATCGTAATTCTCCTTAGGTTCGGACTGTGGTTTGAGACGGGGTCAGATCGGCGCTGAGATCTCTTGATCACTCGGGGCGGCGCCGACCTCGGCGAGCCAGCGCTCAGCGTCGATGGACGCCGCGCAGCCGCTGCCTGCCGCGGTGATCGCCTGCCGGTAGACCCGGTCGACGAGGTCGCCCGCGGCGAACACGCCCTCGATCGACGTGCTCGTGGTGCGACCCTCGACCTGCACGTAGCCGTCGGAGTCGAGCTCCACCTGACCGCGCACCAGATCCGAGCGCGGGATGTGCCCGATGGCGACGAACACGCCGGTGACGGCGAGCTTGGACTCCTCGCCGGTGATGGCGTCGCGCAGCCGGATGCCGGTCACCTTGGGGTCGCCCTCGATCTCGGTCACCTGGGTGTTGGTCAGGAACGTGATCTTCTCGTTGGCGCGGGCCCGGTCGAGCATGATGCGGGAGGAGCGGAACTCCTCACGCCGGTGGATCACGGTGACGCTGCGGGCGAACCGGGTGAGGAACGTGGCCTCCTCCATCGCGGAGTCGCCGCCACCGATCACCGCGATGTCCTGGTCGCGGAAGAAGAACCCGTCACAGGTCGCACAGGTGCTGACGCCCATCCCGAGCAGCGTGTCCTCGCCGGGCACGCCGAGGTGGCGCGCCGCGGCGCCCATCGCCAGGATCACCGCGCGCGCCCGGTGGGTCTCGTCACCGACGGTCACCGTCTTGACCGGACCCTCCAGCGACACCGCGTCGACGTCCTCCATGCGCAGGTCGGCGCCGAAGCGCAGGGCCTGCTCGCGCATCTCGTCCATCAGTTCGGGACCGGTGATGCCGTTGCGGAAGCCGGGGAAGTTCTCCACCTCGGTGGTGGTCATGAGTGCGCCGCCGAACTGGGTGCCCTCGAAGACCAGGGGCTCGAGCTGGGCACGGGCGGCGTAGATCGCCGCGGTGTAACCCGCCGGGCCAGAACCGATGATGATCAGGTCGTGGACCTTCGATGAGGTGGTCATGTGGGCCTTTCTGCCGTATCACGCCGGCACGGGTACAAACACCAGCCTAGGTCCGGGTGTTCCCCGATCGGCTGTGGGTCAGACTACGACCGGCGCGAGTGTGCGGCGGTCAACACCCGGGCCGGGGGTGGGGCGGCGCCGCCCGCAGTGCCGCGGTGACACCCGCCGTCACCGCGGCGGGCACACCGACGGCCGACGCGTCGTCACCGCCCAGATGCGCGAGGTCACG
>NZ_JAUMSQ010000175.1:0-2935 GCF_030519285.1 Mycolicibacterium arseniciresistens | reverse complement strand
CACCCGCCGTCACCGCGGCGGGCACACCGACGGCCGACGCGTCGTCACCGCCCAGATGCGCGAGGTCACGCCGGACTCGGTCCAGCGCCGCAAGCGTGGCGGCCGCCGCGGGATCGGTGCGCAACCGGCGCCACAGCCGGGCGGCCGTCTCGGCGTCGAGGGTGCCGGCCTGCAGGTCGGCCAGGAGTTCAGGCGTGATCGGGCCGTCGGGCGGCGCGGCGTCCGTGCGCCCCTCGTCCGGCATCGCCGCTCCCGTCCTTCCGTCGCGTCGCCACTGGCCTGCCCGCCCAGTCTCCACCATGGGTGCCCGCGATGCGGCGCCCTGCCCGCGGTTCGCGCGTCGGTTCGGCGCCCGCATCGAAGTAGTGCAGTGCCTCGGCGAGTTTGGCGCGGGCCCGGCTGCACCGGCTCTTGACGGTGCCCTCGGGCACGCCGAGCATGCGCGCCGTCTCGGCCACCGAGTAGCCCTGCATGTCGACGGCGACCACCGCGGCCCGCTGCTCGACCGGAAGTGTCAGCAGCGCGCGTTCCACCACGATCGCGGTGTCGACGCGGGCGGTGGAGTCGCCGGCGGGCAGGGCGTCGTCGAGCAGCGCGGTGGTGGGGTGGTTCTTGTTGCGGCGCAGCCTGTCCAGGCAGGCGTTGACGACGATGCGGTAGAGCCAGCTGCTCACCGCCGAGTCGAACCGGAAGGCGTGCGCGTTGCGGTGCGCCTTGAGCATGGCGTCCTGCAGCGCGTCGGCGGCGTCCTCGGGGTTGCGGCTGGTGACCAGCGCCAGCCGGTAGAGCTGCCGCTCGTGGCGCAGGAACAGCGCCTCGAACGCGTACCGGTCACCCGCGACGTGCGCGGCCAGCAGGTCCGCGTCCGACTGGCAGTGCGTCACCCCCGGTGGTTCAGAGGTCCCCCCGAAGCTCTCCACAGCCGAACACTAAACGGCGCCGGAGGGCGTTCGAGGCACCAGTTTGCGCCGGTGGCTCCCACCGCGGGTTCAGCGCTGCAGGGCCTGGGGACAACGCCTCAGGAGGCGGCCTCGAGGGTGACCTCGGCGATGTCGCTGCGGCTCTCCCCGTCGACCTTGCCCAGCTTCGAGACCCACACCAGGACGTTCGACGTCGGCGCCGCGTCGCTGATCTCGATGGTGTTCGAGCCGGGGCGCACCGGCGTCGCGGGGGTGAGTTCGGTGGTGTCGTCCAGCGACGACGGGGAGGGCGACGAGGCGGACCGGATCTCCACCTCGGTGCCAGTGCTGTTGAGGTCGATCTTCACCGCGGACAGCGTGGTGGGCTCGGAAAGTTCGAGCATCAACCCCACCCCGTTCTTGAAGTTCGGGAACGGTTCGGGGTCGGAGTAGGTGTCGATCGGCCACACGGTGGAGGCGTTGCCGTCGATCGCCAGGCCGGCCTCGTCGGGCGCGTCGGCCTCGCCCTCGGGCGAGAACACCGTCACCCGAACGGGTTTCACGGCGGTGCCGCTACCGCCGCCGGACTCGCCGGCCTCGGTCGACGACGGTGCGTTCAATCCCAGTTCGTCGCCGTCGAGGCCGCCGCCGACATCACCGAAGACGCGGCTGAGCACCGTGGCGAGCACGATCAGCGCCACCACCAGGATCGCGCCGCCGATCGCCAGCCCCACCATCAGGCCCTTGCGGCGACGGGCCACGAACTCGGGGTCGTCGTCCGGTGCGGGGCGTGCCCGCTCCGGCCCGTTCGGCTGGTCGACGGGGTTGATCTGCTCGGTGCGGTCGGCGATCGCGGTCGCCTGCTGGAGCAGGTTCAGCAGCGTGGGCGCGCTGCGGATGCCGCCGTCGGGTTGTATCGCGTGGGCGGCTGCCGCCGAGATCTGGAACGGGATGTCACGGTCCACCGACCGCGGTTCCACCGGATTGCCCGCGGTGTCCACGTCGGCGGGCCGCAGGCCGCTCGGCACCCCCGATTCCTCGAGTGGCCAGCGGTTGACCAGCAGCGCGTACAGCGAGGCGCCGATCCCACGGATGTCGTCCTCCGGCGTCGCGTCGGGCATGGTCGCGGGGAACGCCAGCGCCACGTCGCCCTCGATGCTGACCCGGACTCGGCTGGGATGGTCGATCGACAGCGACACCCCGGAACGGTGCGCGGCCTCGGCCGCGGCGGCCAGGCTCTGCATGGCGCGGGCGCCGCCGATCGGCGACGGCGAGGTGTCGGCGACCTCGGCCAGCGAGCCGCCGCGGATCCACTCCGACACGATCAGCCCGCCCGACCCGGTGTTGGCGACGTCGAGAACGCGCGCCACTCCCGGCATGTCGATGCGGCTGAGCTTGAGGGTGCGGCCGAGGATCTCCTGCAGCTGGTCGTCGGGCAGGGTCGCGTCGGGGTCGACGAAGGTCAGCGCGACCTGACGGTCCAGCGCGGTGTCCACGGCCTGCCAGAACTGCAGGTTCGGCGGGCCGCCGTGGAAGACCAGCAGGCGGTAGCGGCCGTTGGCGATGGTGGCGCCGGGGATGAGGTGAACATCCTCGTCGGAGGTGGCGGCCTCGATGGCTGGTTCGCGCGGCGCGTCGAACGGCAGCGACTCACGCGTCGGGTCGCCGCCGTAGTCGGCAGGTGGGCGGCCCGAGGCGGGCATCGGCGTCGTGCCGTTGGGCACCTCGGCCGTGACGTCCCTGTCGGCGGCAGCATCGTCGGAGTAGCCGACGTCCGGCTGGAAGTCGTCGGCGTTGGCGCGGGGCAGCTTGGTGGTGGCGGTGCGGTCCGGCGCAGGTACGGCGCCACCCGCGGGTTCGTCGGTCACCGCTGGTCCTTTCCGCATCCCTGCCCCCGCCGGGGGTCCTGGCCAGCCGGCGGGCGGTCCTGGCCGCCGTCGTTCCGGATGGAGATTCCTGTGCTCAGGGTACGGGAACCGGCCATCCGGGCGTGGCGAGACGGCACGCCCGGCGGGCGCCGCGGGCACCGCGGGTGC
>NZ_JAUMSQ010000174.1:0-18781 GCF_030519285.1 Mycolicibacterium arseniciresistens | reverse complement strand
CCGGGTCGTCGCACCGTCGCGCGCCGCGCGCCCCGGCGCCGACGGCGGGCTTCACCACCACCTCCCCTGCGGGCAGCCGCACCGGTTCACCCGGTGAGAAGAACTGGCTCGGGACCGTGGGCACGCCGTGGCGCGCAAGGCCGTCGAGGTAGCGCTTGTCGGTGTTCCAGGCGACCACGTCGGCACCGTTGAGGAGATTCGGCACCCGTCGGGTCCAGGCCAGGAACTCCTCGAGCCGCTCCACGTAGTCCCAGGTGGCGCGCAGGATCACCAGGTCGGCGTCCAGCGTCGCCGGATCGTCCCACGACCGCCATCGGGCGTGCAGTCCGTGCCGGCTCAGCGCGTCGACCAGGCCGTCGTCGTCCCCGTCGCCCTCCGGCAACGCCGGGCAGCCCGCGAGGACGATGCGCGGGTGACGGATGTCGGGACGGGCCAGCTTCATGGTCGAATGATGCCAGCACAGGGCGGCCCGAGTGGCCGCCGATTCTTCGGCAATGATGGAGCACATGTACGCGATCGAAGTCGCCGAGACCGGCGGACCCGAAGTCCTGCGCCACGTCGAGCTGCCGCCACCCACCCCGGGTCCGGGTCAGGTGCTGATCAAGGCAGAGGCGATCGGGGTCAACTTCATCGACACGTACTTCCGGTCCGGGCTGTACCCGCGGGAGCTGCCCTTCGTGGTGGGCACCGAGGTGTGCGGCACCATCGAGGCGGTCGGTGAGGACGTCGCCGCGCTCGGTGTCGGCGACCGGGTGGTCACCGACAAGGCATTCGGCGCCTACGCCGAGTACTCGCTTGCACCAGCTGATTTCGTGGTCTATGTGCCGGAGTCGGTGCCGTCGGAGGTGGCCGCTTCGGCGCTGCTGAAGGGCACCACCGCGCACTATCTGATCAAGTCGACCTACCCGGTCCAGCAGGGCGACACCGTGCTGCTGCACGCAGGCGCCGGCGGCGTCGGGCTGATCCTGACCCAGTGGGCGACCAGCCTCGCCACCCGGGTCATCACCACGGTGTCCACCCCGGACAAGGCCGAACTCTCGAGGCAGGCCGGCGCCGTCGCGGTGCTCGACTACCCCGATGATCCGCAGGAGTTCGGCGCCCGGATCCGCGAGCTCACCGACGGCAAGGGCGTGGCAGCGGTGTACGACGGGGTCGGGGCGGCGACGTTCGAGGCCAGCCTGGCCAGCCTGGCGAAGCGCGGCACGCTGGCCCTGTTCGGTGCGGCCAGCGGCCCCGTGCCGCCGTTCGACCCGCAGCGGCTCAACGCCGCCGGGTCGGTGTTCCTGACCAGGCCGAGCCTGGCGCACTACACCGGCACCGCCGACGAATTCGGTTGGCGGGCAGGCGAAGTCCTCGACGCGATCGCCTCTGGGACGATCACCGTGACGGTCAGCGAGCGGTACCGGCTGGCCGATGCCGAGCAGGCCCACCGCGACCTGCAGGGCCGCAAGACGGTCGGCTCGGTGGTGCTGGTCCCGTGACTTGACGCAGGACCTCGCCGTCACGCCGGCCTTCGTGATACCGGCGTCCGAGCTGAGCGAACGCTTCTCCAGGTCCTCGGGTCCCGGCGGGCAGGGGGTCAACACCGCGGACAGCAGGGTCGAGCTCTCGTTCGACGTGGCGCGCTCACCGTCGGTGCCGCCGCACCTGCGCCACCGGATCCTGTACCGGCTGGGCGGTCGGCTCTCCGCGGGGATCCTCACGGTGACGGCCAGCGAGCATCGCGCGCAACTGCAGAACCGCGCAGCGGCACGCGAACGGATGGCCCGCCTCCTGCGCGACGCCGCCGCCGCTCCCCCGCCGGCCCGCCGGCCGACCAGACCCACCCGGGGCTCCAAGGAACGCCGGATCGCCGAGAAGAAGCGGCGGGGATCGATCAAGGAGGGCCGCCGCGGCGGCTGGGACCGCAATTAGCCACCCGATTTCGGTGCGTCGCACGCCACCCGGGCGGCAATAGGCTCACGGTGTGCGCATCCGCCGGTTCACCACCACGCTGGTCGCCGGTGTGTTGACCATCGGCCTGGCGGGGTGCACCGGTGCCCCGGACCGCGAGGACGAGGCACGAGACATCCGCGATCGGGTGGCCGCGATGCCCGGCGTCACCGACGCCGACCTCGTCTACGACAACGACGTGATGGCAGGCACCCGATTCGAACTTCGGGTCGACATGGACGCTGCGACCGACGACCAGATCGGCGCCGTCGCCGACGAGATGGACCACCTGCGCGGCGACACGTTCGACGACTTCGACCAGCGCGCCGAGATCAACGTCGCCCGGTGGACGACGCTGGCCGGTGGCGACCACCTGCCCGACGACGCCGCCCGGATCGCCGCACAGCTGCGCCGGCTACGGGCGGACGTCCAGGCGGAGAGCATCGTCTACTTCGCCGGCACCGCGGGACCGTCGATCAAGGTCAACGGCGCGACGGCGACTGGCCGCGTGGTCGACACCGTGCTGCAGGTGTTCACCGACCCGCCGCCGGACACCGTCGAGGTCGCCTCCGAGCCGGCGTCGGACGACCCGTATTGGGCCGTCCGCAGCAGGATGTCGATCGCCGACAAGCAACGCATCGACGGCCAGCTCGCGGCGCTCGCCCCGGCGCAACCCGGATACGTCACCGTGCGCGACGGGCGGATCGTGACGCTGACGATGAGCGTGACGAGTCCGGCGGCCGCCCACCAGGAGATCTCCGGCGCCGTCCGCGTGCTCGATGCGCGACCGGGACGACCGGTGCACCTCAACTGGGCGGCGGCGGGAGCCGCCGGTGCGCGGGGGCCCAGATGGGCCGGCTCCGCGGAGATCGGCGGGTGTGACCACGGCAGTCACATGGGTGAACTCCTCCCCGACGCCCAGGCGCTGCAGCAGCGCATCCGCGACGAATTCGGCAGCTGCTGAGGCCACCCGTGACCACGCCGCCGCCGCACCACCGGACCTCCGTCGCCCTGCGCCTGACCGGCGGCGCGCTCGCCGCGCTGACCGGCGCGGCGTGGCTGTGGTGCGTGGTGACGGCCCTGACGTCGCGATTCGCGTCGATCGAGGCGTCGATGGATCCGGACAGCGTCGCCTTCGACCCGCACGGCTTCGGCCTGATCGCCGGCACCCTGTTCGCCGTGCCGCTGGGCCTGCTGTGCGCGCTCACGCTGCCGCTGGCGTTCCCGCGTGTCCGCCGGGCCGGGGTGCTGCGCCGGACCGTGACGGCGTTCGCCGTGTTGACGGCAGCGCTGTTGGTGGCGGTGTTCTCGGGCTGAGATCAGGCGGTGAAGAGCGTGGGCAGCGCGAGCGCGGAGTCGACCGCCAGCGCGCAGAACACCACCGCGAGGTAGTTGTTCGACTGCAGGAACAGCCGCAGCGGCTTGACCGGTTCGCCCCGCTTGACCCCGCTGTAGAGCTGGTGGGCCATCGTCAGGAACCACGCGCCTGCCAGCAGCGCGACCGCCGCGTACAGCCAGCCCGTCGCCAGCGCCAAGGCCAGCGTCGTCACCACGGTCAGCCAGGTGTACACCAGGATCTGCTTGGTGACGTGCAGCTCGGTGGCCACCGCGGGCAGCATGGGGACCCCGGCCGCCCGGTAGTCGTCCTTGTAGCGCATCGCCAGCGCCCAGGTGTGCGGCGGCGTCCAGAAGAAGATGATCGCGAACATCACCAGCGCGGGCCACTGGATGGTGCCGGTGACGGCCGACCAGCCGATCATCACCGGCATGCAGCCTGCGGCACCGCCCCACACCACGTTCTGCGATGTGCGGCGCTTGAGCAGCAGCGTGTAGACGAACACATAGAACGCGATCGTGGCGACCGCGAGCAGGCCGGAGAGCAGGTTCGACGTCCACCACAGCCAGCCGAACGAAGCGACCGACAGCACCAGCCCGAACACCAGCGCGTGCCGCGTCGGAACCGTGTCACGGGCCAGTGGCCGGCGCGCGGTCCGCTTCATCACCTTGTCGATGTCGGCGTCGGCGACACAGTTCAGCGTGTTGGCGCCCGCGGCGGCCAGCATCCCGCCGATCAGGGTGTTGAGGATCAGCAGCGGATCGACCGTGCCACGCTCCGCCAGGAGCATCGCCGGGATCGCGGTCACGAGCAACAGTTCGATGACTCGCGGCTTGGTCAGCGCGACGTAGGCCAGGATCCTGGCCATGACCGAAGAGCGAATTCGGCTTGACGTCCCGCGACCGAGGTGGCGCTCGCGAATGCTCACGCAGTTGACTCCTCAAAAAATCGCGGCAGCGCGCAGCTTCTACTACAGACGATGGTAGACGGCGTCCGCCCCGCGCCTGCACCGCAGGGTCGGTTCGGATGAACGTCCGCCCCGTCATGCGTTGTGGTCCTGCAGAGGCCGACCACCGCGCACTAGGGTGGACAGAGATCAGCTTGCCAGCCGCATGACAGCCAGGAGCGCGTTCGTGACCACTACAGAGGAAATCTCTGCCCTCACCCGCCCGAGCCACCCCGACGACTGGAACGACCTCGACACCACCGCTGTCGACACCGTCCGGGTGCTGGCGGCGGATGCGGTGCAGAAGGTCGGCAACGGCCACCCCGGGACCGCGATGAGCCTGGCGCCGCTGGCCTACACGCTGTTCCAACGTCAGATGCGGCACGACCCCAGTGACGTGCACTGGCTGGGCCGCGACCGGTTCGTGCTGTCCTGCGGGCATTCCAGCCTCACCCTCTACATCCAGCTCTATCTCGGCGGGTTCGGCCTGGAGCTCGAGGACATCGAGTCGCTGCGCACCTGGAAGTCGAAGACCCCCGGGCACCCGGAGTTCCGCCACACCAAGGGCGTGGAGATCACCACCGGACCGCTGGGTCAGGGTCTGGCCTCGGCCGTCGGCATGGCGATGGCGTCTCGGTACGAGCGCGGGTTGTTCGACCCCGACGCGGCCCCGGGCACCAGCCCCTTCGACCACCACATCTTCGTGATCGCCTCCGACGGCGACATCGAGGAGGGCGTCACCAGTGAGGCGTCCTCGCTGGCGGGGACCCAGCAGCTGGGCAACCTGATCGTCTTCTACGACCAGAACCAGATCTCCATCGAGCACGACACCAACATCGCGCTGTCCGAGGACGTCGCGGCGCGTTACCGGGCTTACGGCTGGCACGTCCAGGAGGTCGAGGGCGGCGAGAACGTCGTCGGCATCGAGCAGGCCATCGAGGCCGCCAAGGCCGTCACCGACAAGCCGTCGTTCATCGCGGTGCGCACCATCATCGGCTATCCGGCCCCCAACAAGATGAACACCGGCGGGGTGCACGGCTCGGCGCTGGGCGACGACGAGGTGGCCGCCACCAAGAAGGTGCTCGGCTTCGACCCGGACAAGACGTTCGAGGTGCGCCCCGAGGTCATCGAACACACCCGCAAGCTGGTCGACCGCGGCCGCGAGGCGCACGAGAAGTGGCAGCCGGAGTTCGACGCCTGGGCCGAGCGCGAACCCGAGCGCAAGAAGCTGCTCGACCGGCTGCTCGCACAGGAACTGCCCGACGGCTGGGACGCCGACATCACCCACTGGGAGCCGGGCTCCAAGGCGGTGGCCACCCGCGCGGCGTTCGGCCAGGTGCTCAACGACGTCGCGCCCAAGCTGCCCGAGCTGTGGGGCGGCTCGGCCGACCTGGCCGGCAGCAACAACACCACGATCAAGGGCGTCAAGTCCTTCGGCCCGCCGTCGATCTCCACCGACGACTTCTCCGCCGACTGGTACGGCCGGGTGCTGCACTTCGGCATCCGTGAGCACGCGATGGGATCGATCCTGTCGGGCATCGTGCTGCACGGTCCGACCCGCGCGTTCGGCGGCACCTTCCTGCAGTTCTCCGACTACATGCGCCCGGCCGTGCGGTTGGCGTCCCTGATGGACATCGACACCATCTACATCTGGACGCACGACTCCGTCGGTCTCGGCGAGGACGGCCCGACGCACCAGCCGATCGAGCACCTCGCGGCGCTGCGTGCCATCCCCAACCTGTCGGTGGTCCGGCCGGGCGATCCGAACGAGACCGCGTATGCCTGGCGCAGCATCCTGGCGCGGGGCAACGGCAGCGGGCCGGTCGGTTTCATCCTGACCAGGCAGGGCATCCCGGTCCTGGAGGGCACCGACGCCGAGGGCGTGAGCAAGGGCGGTTACGTGCTCGGTGGCGGCGACGCCTCCGCCGCCGATGTCATCCTGATCGGCACCGGCTCGGAGTTGCAGCTGGCCGTGGAGGCCAAGAAGCTGTTGGCGGACAAGGACATCACCGCGGCGGTGGTGTCGATGCCGTGCGTCGAGTGGTTCGAGTCGCAGCCCAAGGAGTACCGCGACTCGGTACTGCCGCCGACGGTGTCCGCCCGGGTCGCCGTCGAGGCCGCCGTCGCGCAGAGCTGGTACAAGCTCGTCGGCGACACCGGTGAGATCGTCTCGATCGAGCACTACGGCGAGTCCGCCGACGACAAGACGTTGTTCCGCGAGTTCGGCTTCACGCCGGAGGCCGTGGCGGCCGCCGCGGAACGATCGATAGACAACTAGAACTTCAAGAGAGGCAACACCCATGGCGCAGAATCCCAACCTCGCGGCACTGGCGGCCGCGGGTGTATCCGTTTGGCTCGACGACCTGTCCCGCGAGCGCCTGCAGACCGGCAACCTGCAGGAGCTGATCGACACCAAGAGTGTCGTCGGGGTGACCACGAACCCGTCGATCTTCCAGGCCGCCCTGTCCAAGGGCGAGGCCTACGACTCGCAGATCGCCGAACTGGCCGAACGGGGCGCCGATGTCGACGCCACGATCCGCACCGTCACCACCGACGACGTCCGCGACGCCTGCGACGTGCTGGCCAAGCAGTACGAGCTGTCCGACGGTGTCGACGGGCGGGTGTCGATCGAGGTCGACCCGCGACTGGCCCGCGATGCGGACAAGACCATCGCCCAGGCGGTCGAGTTGTGGAAGATCGTCGACCGGCCCAACCTGCTGATCAAGATCCCGGCGATGGAAGAGGGCATCCCGGCGATCACCGCGGTGCTGGCCGAGGGCATCTCGGTCAACGTCACGCTGATCTTCTCGGTGGAGCGCCACCGCGCGGTGATGGACGCCTACCTCGCCGGCCTGGAGAAGGCGAAGGAGGCCGGCCACGACCTGGCCAAGATCCATTCCGTCGCTTCGTTCTTCGTGTCCCGGGTGGACTCCGAGATCGACAAGCGGCTGGAGAAGATCGGCTCCGAGGAGGCACTGGCTCTGCGCGGCCAGGCCGGTGTCGCCAACGCCCGGCTCGCGTACGCCGCCTACGAGGAGGTGTTCGTCGGCGGTGAGCGCTTCGAGGCGCTCAAGGCCGACGGCGCGCGGGTACAGCGGCCGCTGTGGGCGTCGACGGGCGTGAAGAACCCCGACTACGCCGACACGCTCTACATCACCGAACTGGTGGCGCCGAACACGGTGAACACCATGCCGGAGAAGACGATGGACGCCGTCGCCGACCACGGCGTCATCACCGGCGACACGGTGACCGGCAGGGCCGGCGAAGCCCAGGAGGTGTTCGACAAGCTCGAGGCCGTCGGCGTCGACCTGACCGACGTGTTCCTGGTTCTCGAGAACGAGGGTGTGGAGAAGTTCGAGAAGTCCTGGCAGGAACTGCTCGAGGCGACGCAGGGTCAGCTGAACGAGAAGAAGTCCTAGCCTCCAGATGAGCGCAGTCGACACCGCCGCCAGCGGGTGGCGTAATCCGCTCCGGGACAAGCGCGACAAGCGGATGCCCCGGATCGCCGGGCCCTGCAGTGTGGTGATCTTCGGCGTGACCGGCGATCTGGCGCGCAAGAAGCTGATGCCCGCCATCTACGACCTGGCCAACCGCGGGCTGCTGCCGCCGACGTTCTCGCTGGTCGGTTTCGCCCGAAGGGACTGGGCCGACGAGGATTTCAGCGATGTCGTGTACGAGGCGGTCAAGCAGCACGCCCGCACCCCCTTCCGGCAGGAGGTCTGGGACAGGCTCGCGGAGGGCATCCGGTTCGTGCAGGGCACGTTCGACGACGAGAAGGCGTTCGAACAGCTCGCGGAGACCCTGAACAAGCTCGACGCCGAGCGCGGGACGGGCGGGAATCATGCGTTCTACCTGTCGATCCCGCCCAAGGCGTTCCCGCAGGTGCTCGAGCAGTTGTCGCGGACTGGCCTGGCGAAGAAGACGGACGGCTCCTGGAGCCGGGTGGTCATCGAGAAGCCCTTCGGCCACGACCTCGAGAGCGCCGAGGACCTCAACGCAATCGTCAACAACGTCTTCCCGGAGTCGTCGGTGTTCCGGATCGACCACTACCTGGGCAAGGAGACCGTCCAGAACATCCTCGCGCTGCGCTTCGCCAACGAGCTGTTCGAGCCGGTCTGGAATGCGCACTATGTGGACAGCGTGCAGATCACCATGGCCGAGGACATCGGGTTGGGCGGTCGCGGCGGCTATTACGACGGGGTCGGCGCCGCGCGTGACGTCATCCAGAACCACCTGCTGCAGCTGCTGGCGCTCACGGCGATGGAGGAGCCGGTGAGCTTCAACCCGGCCGAGCTGCAGGCCGAGAAGATCAAGGTGCTGTCCGCGACCCAGCTGGCCGAGCCCCTGGACGAGACGACGTCACGCGGGCAGTACACCGCGGGCTGGCAGGGCGGGCAGAAAGTGGTCGGGCTGCTCGACGAGGAGGGCTTCTCGGAGACATCGACCACCGAGACGTTCGCCGCGATCACGGTGGACGTCGACACCCGGCGCTGGGCCGGCGTGCCGTTCTACCTGCGCACCGGAAAGCGGCTGGGCCGCAGGGTCACCGAGATCGCGCTGGTCTTCAAGCGCGCCCCGCACCTGCCGTTCGACGCCACCATGACCGAGGAACTCGGACAGAACGCACTGGTGATCCGAGTCCAGCCCGACGAAGGAATCACGCTGCGATTCGGCTCGAAGGTGCCCGGCAATCAGATGGAAGTCCGCGACGTGAGCATGGACTTCTCCTACGGGTCGGCGTTCGCCGAGGAGTCACCCGAGGCCTACGAACGGCTGATCCTCGACGTGCTGCTCGGCGAGCCGTCCCTGTTCCCGGTCAACCACGAGGTCGAACTGGCCTGGAAGATCCTCGATCCGGCGTTGGAGTACTGGGCCTCGCACGGCAAGCCCGATCCGTACGAATCCGGCGGCTGGGGTCCCGAGTCGGCGTTCGAGATGCTGCGCCGCACCGGCCGGGAATGGAGAAGGCCCTAACAATGATCGTCGACCTGCCGGACAGCACCACCGATGTCATCAACAAGAAGATCGTCGCGCTGCGCGAAGAGGGCGGTGCGATCACGCTGGGCCGGGTGCTCACCCTGGTCATCGCCCCGGCGACGGATGCCCTGCTCGAGGAGTCGATCGAGGCGGCCAACGCGGCCAGTCGCGAACACCCCTGCCGGGTGATCGTCGTCGCACCGGGTGACCGGCTGGCCGAGAACGCACGGCTGGACGCGCAACTTCGCGTCGGGCGGGACGCGGGCGCCAACGAGGTCGTGGTGCTGAAGCTCTCCGGTCCGCTGGCCAATCACGCCAGCAGCGTGGTCATGCCGTTCCTGCTGCCCGACACCCCGGTGGTGACCTGGTGGCCTGACGTCGCACCGGAGGTTCCCGCCAAGGATCCGCTGGGCAAGCTGGCGCTGCGCCGGATCACCGACGCCACCAACGGCACCGACCCGCTGGCCTCGATCAAGGGCCGGTTGAAGGGCTACACCCCGGGCGACACCGACCTGGCCTGGAGCCGGATCACCTACTGGCGTGCGCTGCTCACCTCGGCGGTGGATCAGGCGCCGCACGAGAAGATCAACTCGGCGCTGGTTTCCGGCCTGGAGACCGAGCCCGCGCTCGACGTCCTGGCCGGCTGGCTGGCCAGCCGCATCGACGGTCCGGTGCAGCGTGCCGTCGGCGAGCTCAAGGTGGAACTGGTCCGCGACAGCGAGACCATCACGCTGAGCCGCCCGCAGGAGGGTGTCACCGCGAAGATCACCCGCACCGCCAAGCCGGAGGCACTGGTTCCTTTGGCGCGCAGGGAGACCCGTGAATGTCTGGCCGAGGACATGCGTCGCCTCGATGCCGATGAGATCTACTTCGAGGCGCTGCAGGGTATCGAGAAGGTGCAATACGTATGAGTTCCATCGTCGAGCGGTACTCGGACAAGGACGAGCTCGTCGCCGCGGCCGGCGACCGGCTCGCAGAGGCCATCACCACCGCGATCTCGGCGCGCGGTGTCGCGTCGGTCGTGCTGACCGGCGGCGGCACCGGCGTCGCGATGCTCAAGAGGCTCGGCGAGCACGACATCGACTGGGCGAAGGTGCATCTCTACTGGGGTGACGAACGATACGTCGCCTCCGACGACGACGATCGCAACGACAAGCAGACCCGCGAGGCGCTGCTCGACCACATCGACATCCCGGCCGCCAACGTGCACGCGATGGCCGCGCTGGACGGTGAGTACGGTGACGACCTCGACGCCGCGGCGCTGGCCTACGAACAGGTGCTGGCGGCCAACGCCGAATCCGGTGAGCCCACACCGGCTTTCGACGTACACCTGCTCGGGATGGGCCCGGAGGGCCACATCAACTCGCTCTTCCCGCACACCGCGGCGGTGCGGGAGACCAGCCGCCTGGTCGTCGGGGTGACCGACTCCCCCAAACCTCCGCCCACGCGCATCACGCTGACGCTGCCGGCGGTCACCCGGTCGCGCGAGGTGTGGCTGGTGGTGTCGGGCGCGGACAAGGCGGACGCCGTCGCCGCCGCGGTCAACGGCGCAGACCCGGACGACGTGCCCGCTGCGGGCGCTGTGGGGCGTGACGCCACCGTGTGGCTGCTCGACGAGGACGCGGCGAGCAAGCTCTAGTCGTCGCGGCCGGTGTCGGCCTGCGCGTCGGCATAACCGGACAGGTAATCCGCACTGTGCCCGGCGCCGTCGGGGCCTCTCGGCGATCTCGGTAGGTTCTCGCACGGACTGCGTTGCATGCATGTCAGACGCCGGGTTCGCCGCCCCGGTTCCCCGCGGGGGTCATAATGACCGTCATGGTGGACAAGAGCGGTAAAGTTCCGGCACGCAAAGGCACCGAGCGGATCCGCAAGCTCGCCCAGGCCGCCCTCAACGCCGACGTCACCGTCGACCAGGTGGACACCATCCTGGACGGTCTCAGCGACACGCTGATCGACCTGAACAGGTCCACGGGCAATCTCGACGAGACCCTGGAACGCTTCAACGAGACGATCAACCGCATCAACGAGCTGGCGCCGCGCCTGATCGCGGTCGTCGACCGGTTGGAGGGCATCGTCGACCGGGTCGAACGCATCGTGGGACTCGGCGAGGCGGTCCTCGGCCCGCTCGCCGCGACGGAGAACGCGGTCCGCGGCGGAGTGAACGCGATGCGCCGGACGATCGGGCTCTGAGCCTGCGTCAACCGCTGTTGCGTAGCGCGGTGGCCAGCCCGCTCATCGTCAGCAGGATGCCGCGCTGCACGAGTTCGTCGTCGTCTCCGGACCGGTACCGCCGCAACAGTTCCACCTGCAGGTGGTTCAGCGGTTCCAGGTAGGGGAACCGGTTGAACACCGAACGGGCCAGCGCCGGGTTGTCCGCGAGCAGGTCGTCGTGTCCGGTGATCAGGCCGAGCATCCGGATGGTGCGGTCGTGCTCGGCGACGATCTTGTCGAACACCCGCGCCCGGAGCTCGGAGTCCTCGACGAGCTCCGAATAGCGGGCTGCCAGACCGAGATCGGCCTTGGCCAGCACCTGCGCCATGTTCGACAGCACCGTGGCGAAGAACGGCCACCGCCGGTAGAGGTCCTGCAGCACACCGAGGCGGTCCTCCTCGTGCTCGGGGTCCTCGGTGATGAATTGCTCGAAGGCCGATCCGGTGCCGTACCAGCCGGGCAGCATCACGCGGGACTGGCTCCACGCCAGCACCCAGGGGATCGCGCGCAGGTCGGAGATCGACGTGGTGGGCTTGCGGGAAGCGGGCCTGCTGCCGATGTTGAGCGCCCCGATCTCGCTGACCGGGGTGGACGCCTTGAAGTAGTCGACGAAACCCGGCGTCTCGTGCACGAGTTCGGAGTAGGCCCGTTGCGCGCGGGCGGCCAGGTCGTCGAGCACCTCGTAGGCGGGTTCGGCGGCGTCGCCGAGCCCCTCGACGTCGAGCAGCGTCGACTCGAGCGTCGCGGCGACCAGGGTCTCCAGATTGCGGTGCGCGATGCGGGGTTCGGCGTACTTCGCCGCGATCACCTCGCCCTGTTCGGTGATGCGCAGGGACCCGTTCACCGCCCCCGGCGGCTGCGCCAGGATCGCGTCGTAGCTCGGGCCGCCGCCGCGGCCGACGGTGCCGCCGCGACCGTGGAAGAGCCGCAACCGGATACCGGTCTTGCGCGCCGACTCGACCAGGTCGAGCTCGGCGCGGTACAGCGCCCAGTTCGCCGCCAGGTACCCGCCGTCCTTGTTGGAGTCGGAGTAGCCGAGCATGACCTCCTGGTGGTCGTCGCGCGCGGTCACCACCGCTCGGTACAGCGGCAGTTCCAGGGCCGCCTCCAGGATCGAGGCGCCCCGCTGCAGGTCGTCGATGGTCTCGAACAGCGGCACGATGCCGACGGGCGCGTACACCTGCGCCCCCTCGTCTCCGCTGACCACGCTGAGCAGGCCCACCTCTTTGAGCAGCAGCGCGGCCTCCAGCATGTCCGACACCGACTGGCACATCGAGATGATGTAGTTCGGCACTGCCTGCGGGCCGTACACGTGCACCGCGCGAGCGGCGGCCGCGACGATGTCGAGCTCCTTGCGCGCCAGCTCCGAGAGGTCGGCCCCGTCGCGGGTCAGCGGCCTGCGGGTGGCCAGCTCGGCCGCCAGCAGCTCGACGCGCTCCGGTTCGGACAGCCCTGCGTAGTCCTGGTGTACCCCGGCCCATGCCAGCAGCTCGGCGACCACTTCCTCGTGCACGTCGGAGTTCTGCCGCATGTCCAGGCCGGACAGGTGGAAACCGAAGACCCGCACCGCTTCCCGTAGCCGGGCCAGCCGGTCGTCGGCGAGCACCGCCGAGCCGTTGGACCGCAGCGAGGCGTCCACGACGTCCAGGTCGGCCGACAGCTCGGCGGGCGTGCCGTACCGCTGCAGGCCGAGGTCGAGTTCGTGTTCGGGCTGGCGGTCCAGGATGTCGGCCGCGGTGGCGGTCAGCCGGCCGTGCACGACGCGCAGCGCACGACGGTACGGTTCGTCGGCGCGGGCCGCCTCGTGACAGGAGTCGGCCAGCGCGGCGAGCTCGTCGCTGATGCCGACCAGCCGGGCGGACATGGACAGCTCCTGCTCGAGTGCGGTGAGTTCGGTGAAGTAGTGCGCCAATGCGGTGTAGGCGGCGCTCGACGTCGCCAGGCGGACCACCTCGGCGGTGACGTTCGGATTGCCGTCGCGGTCACCGCCGATCCACGAACCCGGCCGCAGGATCGGTTCGGTGAGCAGTTGCGCGTCCGGCCAACGCGCCTGCAGCGCGCTCCGCACCTCGGCGTTGACCTGCGGGATGACGTCGAAGAACGCCGACGCGTAATACCGCAGCCCGGTCTCGATCTCGTCCTGGATCTTCAGCCGCGACAGCCGGATGAGCGCGGTCTGCCACAGCGTGAGGATGTGGCGGCGCAGTTCGTGTTCGATGTCCCGGCCGGTGTCGGTGACGCTGTGGCCGTGCAGGCGCAGCCGCATCAGCTCCGTGATCCGGTGCTGGGTGTCGAACACCGTCCGGCGCCGGGTCTCCGTCGGATGCGCGGTGATCACCGGGGCGACGAGGGCTCCGCTCAGCGCGTCGGCGACGGTGGCGGAGTCCAGTTCGGCCGCATCGAGTTTGAGGTAGGTGGCGGCCAGGCTGCTGTTCTGTGGCGGTTCACCGGCCGCCACGTGGACCGCCCGCCTGCGCTCGCGGTGGATGTCTTCGGCGACGTTGGCGAGCAGCGCGAAGTGGGTGAAGGCGCGGATGACGGGGATCGCCCGGCGCACGTCGATGCCGTCGAACAGATCGGCCAGCTCCGCGCGGTCGATCTCGGAGCGGCGGACCCGGAACGATCCGACCCGGGCGCGCTCGACGAGGTCGAAGACGTCCTCGCCGTTCTGCTCGCGCACCGTGTCGCCCAGCAGCGTGCCGAGCAGCCGGATGTCCTCGCGCATCGGTTCGGTGGCCTCGCGGCCGCCCTGGGTGCGCCGCACGGACCCGATCGGGGCGAGCGCGGTGTCGGACTCACTCATCGGTCCAGTATCGGTCGCCGGCACCGGCGCCGCATCGTGAGAGCCGGTCACGCGACCGGCGTCACCCTCGACTGGCTAGGCGTACTTGATCTGCAGGCCGACGCCGATGATCGACACCAGCCAGATGCCGACGACGAACAGCGTCAGGCGGTCGAGGTTCTTCTCGACGACGGTGGAGCCGGACAGGCTGGACTGCACGCCGCCACCGAACAGGGTGGACAGACCGCCGCCCTTGGCGCGATGCAGCAGCACCAGGAGCACGACCAGCAGGCTGGTCACGATCAGGATGATCTGCAGGGCCATTTCCATGGCGGCCAGACTACAGGTCGCCGCCGGTCAGTCGCGAATTGCCCGTCAGGGCAGCGGGCCGCCCGCGGCGATCGCCGACAGCGTGGCGAACTGCTCGCCGTCCAGCGACGCCCCGCCGACCAGGGCGCCGTCCACGTCGGCCTGCCCGACGATCTCACCGACGTTCTTGGCGTTCACCGAGCCGCCGTACAGCACGCGGACGCCCGCGGCCACCTGCGGAGACGCCAGACTGCCCAGCTCGTCACGGATGGCCTTGCAGACCTCCTGCGCGTCGGCCGCGCTGGCGACCCTGCCGGTGCCGATCGCCCACACCGGTTCGTAGGCGATGACCGCCTGTCCGATCTGCTCCGACGTCAGCCCGGCCAGCGAACCGCGCAGCTGTTCGACGTTGTGCGCGACGTGGTCGCCCGCCTCGCGAACGTCGAGGTGCTCGCCGATGCAGATGATCGGGGTGATGCCGTGCCGGAACGCGGCCGACGCCTTCGCCGCGACCAGCGCGTCGTCCTCGTGGTGGTAGGTGCGCCGCTCGGAGTGCCCGACCACCGCGAAGGTGCAACCGAGCTTGGCCAGGAAGGCGCCGCTGATCTCGCCGGTGTACGCCCCGTTGTCGTGCTGGGAGACGTCCTGCGCACCGTAGGTGAGCCGCAGCTTGTCGCCGTCGACCAGGGTCTGCACACTGCGCAGGTCGGTGAACGGCGGGATGACGGTGACGTCGACCTTGTCGAAGTACTTGTCGGGCAACGAGAATGCGATCTTCTGCACCAGCGCGATGGCCTCGAAGTGGTTGAGGTTCATCTTCCAGTTGCCCGCGATGAGCGGCTTACGGCTCACTGATCACCCTCCAGAACCTCGATGCCCGGCAGCGTCTTGCCCTCCAGATACTCCAGTGACGCGCCGCCGCCGGTGGAGATATGGGAGAACCCGTCCTCGGCGAGACCGAGCTGGCGCACGGCCGCCGCGCTGTCGCCGCCGCCGACGACGCTGAACGCGCCCTTGCCGGTGGCCCCGATGATCGCCTCGGCGACGCCCTTGGTGCCCGCCGAGAACGCCGGGAACTCGAAGACGCCCATCGGCCCGTTCCAGAAGATGGTCCTGGCGTTCGACAGCAGGGCGGTGAACCGCTTCACCGACTCGGGGCCGATGTCCAGACCCATCTTGCCGTCCGGGATCTTGTCGGCGGCAACGGTTTCCGCCGGGGAATCGGCGGCGAACTTCTCCGCCACCACGATGTCGACCGGCAGGTGGATGACGTCGCCGTAGGTGTCCAGCAGCGTTCGGCAGGTGTCGATCATGCTCTCCTCGAGCAGCGAATCGCCCACCGAGACGCCCTGGGAGGCGAGGAACGTGAAGCACATGCCGCCACCGATCACCAGGCTGTCGGCCTTGGTGGCCAGCGACTCGATCACCGCGAGCTTGTCCGACACCTTCGACCCGCCCAGCACCACGGCGTAGGGCCGGTCGGTGGAACTGGTGAGCTGCTCGAGCACCTTGACCTCGGTGGCCACCAGGTTGCCCGCATAGTGCGGAAGCAGCGTGGCGACGTCGTACACCGAGGCCTGCTTGCGGTGCACCACACCGAAGCCGTCGGACACGAAGGCGCCGTCGTCACCGACGAGTTCGACCAGCGCCTTGGCGAGCTTCGCCCGCTCAGCGTCGTCCTTGCTGGTCTCCCGCGCGTCGAAGCGGATGTTCTCCAGCAGCAGCACATCGCCGTCGGTGAGTCCCTCGGATCGTGCGAGCGCGTCCGAACCGACCACGTCGCCGGCCAGCTGGACATGCCTGCCCAGCTGATCGCTGAGCGCCTTGGCCACCGGCGCCAGCGAGTACTTCGGATCCGGGCCGTCCTTGGGCCGGCCGAGGTGGGCGGTGACGACGACCTTGGCTCCCGCGTCGGACAGCGCCTTGAGCGTGGACACCGACGCGGTGATGCGGCCCGGGTCGGTGATGTTGCCGTCGTCGTCCAGCGGGACGTTGAGGTCGGAGCGCACCAGGACGCCCCGACCCTCGACGCCGTCGTTCAGCAGATCGTCGAGCGTTCTGACGGCCATCGCGACTAGAGGGACTTGCCGACGAGCGCGACCAGATCGACCAGGCGGTTGGAGTAGCCCCACTCGTTGTCGTACCAGGAGACGACCTTGGCCTGGTTGTCGATGACCTTGGTCAGACCCGAGTCGAACAGCGAGCTGTGCGGGTCCGTGACGATGTCGCTGGACACGATCGGGGCGTCGTAGTACTTGAGGATGCCCTTGAGCGGCCCGTCGGCGGCGGCCTTGAACGCGGCGTTGATCTCGTCGACGGTGCCCGGCTTGTTCAGCTCCGCGGTGAGGTCGGTGACCGAGCCGGTGGGGATCGGCACCCGCAGCGCGTAGCCGTCGAGCTTGCCCTTCAGTTCGGGCAGCACCAGGCCGATGGCCTTGGCGGCGCCGGTCGAGGTGGGCACGATGTTGATGGCGGCGGCGCGGGCCCGGCGCAGGTCCTTGTGCGGGCCGTCCTGCAGGTTCTGGTCCTGGGTGTAGGCGTGGATCGTCGTCATCAGGCCCTTGACGATGCCGAACTCGTCGTTGAGCACCTTGGCCAGCGGGCCGAGGCAGTTCGTGGTGCACGACGCGTTGGAGATGATGTTCTGGCTGCCGTCGTACTTGTCGTCGTTGACGCCGAGCACGATGGTGATGTCCTCGTCGCTGGCCGGCGCCGAGATGATGACCTTCTTGGCGCCCGCGTCGAGGTGGCCCTGCGCCTTGTCGCGCTTGGTGAAGATGCCGGTGGACTCGACGACGACGTCGACGCCCAGGTCGCCCCACGGCAGGGCCGACGGGCCCTCTTTGATGGACAGACCCTTGAGCTTGTGTCCGCCGACGATGATCTCTTCGCCGTCGACCTCGACGTCGTAGGGCAGCCGGCCGAGGATCGAGTCGAACTTCAGCAGGTGCGCGAGCGTCTCGTTGTCGGTGAGGTCGTTGACGGCCACGATCTCGATGTCGGTGTTCTTGCCCTCCTGCTTCTGGGCGTCCAGCGCGCGGAAGAAGTTTCGCCCGATGCGGCCGAAGCCGTTGACGCCTACCCGGATGGTCACGTGGTTCTCCTCTTGATCGCCTCTGGTGTGGTACTCGAAGGCCAGCCTAATGGGGCGGCCGATGGGCCGCGCGGGCTGGTCAATGCAGCGCCAGGCGCTGGTCGGCGTACGGATTGCCGAGCCATTTGCGGCGGATTCCCTGCAGGGTGCCGTCGGCCTCGAGTTCGGCCTGCGCGACGGTGATCCGGCCGAGCAGCCGCTGGTCGCCGGCGGGCACGGCGATCGCGATCTCGTCCGTGGTCAGTCCCTTCTGGACGACCTCGACCCCGCGGGCGTGCTTGACCAGTTCGGTCAGCACGGGAGCCAGCTTCATGAAGGCGTCGCAGCCACCGGTGGTCAGGTCTGCCAGTGCGGTCTTGACGTCGCCGTATTCGTAGCGCTTCACCGCGGCGGCCCTGCCCTCCTCGACGAGGCGCTGGGCGATCGGCTCGCTGGTGTTGCCCTGTTGCACGCCGATGGTCAGCCCGTCGAGGTCGTCGACGGAACGCACCCGCGGCAGCCGTGCGGCGTCGACCGCGAGGGCCTGCCCGCTGATCAGGTAGGGCGGCGCGAAGGCCGCCCTGGCCTCACGCTCGGGTGTGATCGTCGTGCCTGCGGCGACGCAGTCGAACTCGCCTGCGACCAGCGCGTCGAAGATGCCGTCGAAGTCGGCGCCCTCGTAGCCGACGAAGTCGACCGCGTCGCCGAGGTGCTCCCCGACCGCGGTCATCAAGTCGATGTCGAGGCCCGCGGGACGGCCGTCGTCGCCGGCCATGCCGTTGAAGGGTGGATCGGGAAAGGCCACGCCGACCCGTAGATTGCCCATGCCGCCACGGTAACGAACTGCCGCAACGCGGTCTGTCCAAAGATTCGCCGGCGGGGGTGCCGATGTCATAGCCCGCAGATACACTCGAACACATGTTCGAGTCAGTGTCGACGGGTGAGGTGGTCGCAGCGATCACCGACACCTACCGGGAAGAGTCGAAGCTGGTCGGGCGGCGGTTGGCGGCGATCGCGGAACTGTTGGGTCGGCGCACCTGGGAGGCCGAGGCCGAAGACCCCGATTGTGGGTACATGATCGTCACCGGGTTGCAGCGCACCAGCGCGGAGGTGGCGGCGGCGATGAACCTCACGGCGGCCGCGGCCAGTGTGCTGGTCGCCCAAGCTGATGCGTTGGACAGCCGGTTGCCGAAGGTGGCCGCGGTGCTGGCTCGC
>NZ_JAUMSQ010000173.1:0-917 GCF_030519285.1 Mycolicibacterium arseniciresistens | reverse complement strand
CCGCGGCCAGTGTGCTGGTCGCCCAAGCTGATGCGTTGGACAGCCGGTTGCCGAAGGTGGCCGCGGTGCTGGCTCGCGGTGACATCGACTGGCGCACCGTGCAGATCATCGTGTCGCGCAGTGAGTTGGTCAGTGACCGCACGATCATCGCCGCCCTCGACTCCCAGCTGGCCGAACGGATCTCGCGGTGGCAGTCGTGGTCGCGTAAGCGGGTGATCGATGCGGTGGACGCCGCGGTGCGCACCCTGGATCGTGACGCGGTCAAGGAGCGGGAGCGCGCCGAAGACCGCCGGCATATGGATGTGATCGCCATCGGTGACGGTACGGCCAAGGTTGATGGTGTGGTGGACGCCGAGACTGCGGTGATCTTCGACCGGACGTTGGGCGAACTCGCGACCGGGGTGTGCCGCGAGGATCCGCGGACCCTCGCTCAGCGCCGCGCGGACGCGGTAGCCGCGATGGCGCAGGGACAACCGCTGGCCTGCCGGTGTGCGGCGTGTGCCGCCCGCTCGGTGACACCCGCTGCGGGTGGGCCGGCCCCCGCGCCGGCCACCGACGACACGGGCGAGGTCGAGACCGCCGCCGACACCAGCGACCTCCAGACCGCTGCTGACACCGGTGACGTCGAGGCATCCCAGCCGCCCTCAGCGCCTCCACCCCCGCCGCCGCCTGCGCCGTCGGGCACCAGGTTCGTGATCAACGTGATCGCCGATCAATCCACCGTGCTGGGTACCGGCAATCGGCCCGGCTATCTGGAGGGTTTCGGGGTGATCGACGCCGACCTGGTCCGCGAGCTGGCTCAGGGAGCGACGCTGCGGCCGCTGAACCCGCCAACGGTCACGGCCGAGCAGGGGTTGCGGTATCAGCCGACCGCGGCGGTGGAACGCTTCGTGCGGATGCGCGACCTGACGTGTCGC